>CAYWIC010000076.1:0-1759 GCA_964458115.1 uncultured Anaerolineales bacterium
TGTTTTTTGTATCATGATGATTATCTTACCATCACTTACTTTTTGACATTACCGAATTATTTTATTATTTTGACAAAATAATGGCTCTCTAGGGTATGACAGGGTGACCCACGCGATTTCCCAGAGACCCAAATATAATCACAGCGGAAACATAAAGGCTCGTCTTTTGTCGAGTCGGTTCAGTCCTGCGTCTTGGGCCATTTTGACGGCGGCATCGAATTCTGCCTGGCTAATGCGCCGGGTAATTTCTGGGTAATGATGCGCGCGATAGGATGGCCGAAATTGATCCATCAAATTGAGGTACGTGTCTGTAGAGATCTGATTTGCGAGAAATTGGACGATCCTATCGGTCCCAGCCAGATTGTCCGGTAAGATCAGATGCCGCACAAGCAAACCACGCGTAGCAATTCCACGATTGTCGAGAAGCAAATCTCCAACCTGACGATGCATTTCTTTGACTGCGACCTGGTTGATTTCAGGGTAGTTCTTGATTTTTGAGAAACGCTCTGCCAAGCCAGAGTCAGCGTACTTCATATCGGGCATGTAGATATCAAAGATACCATCGAGTAGTTCAAGCGTTCCCAGGGAATCATAACCGCCGGTGTTGTAAACCAAAGGAATCGACAAGCCCGCCTGAGCAGCAATAAGCACCCCGGCTATGATCTGAGGTACCACATGGCTGGGAGAAACAAAGTTAATATTGTGGCAGCCGCGTTTTTGTAACTCAAGCATAATCGCGGCCAGATCTTCAGGCTCAACCTGATAACCCGAGTCTGATTGACTGATATCATGATTTTGACAATACTGGCAACGCAGGTTGCAGCGCGTCATGAATATTGTGCCTGATCCTCGTTGGCCCCTAAGCGGGTCTTCTTCTCCCATATGGGGGCCATAACTGCTGATACGCGCGCGTTCTCCAGTAAGACACTTGCCCAGCTCCCCAGCCCGTCGATCAACTTTACACACATGTGCGCAAATATCGCAATCGGATAGGCGCGAATAAGCCAGGGCAACACGCTCTTGTAATACGCCTTGCTGCAACAATTTCACATAGGCAGCTTGGAACTTATCTGACATGGGCCTCCGTTCTCTATGCATATCCTAACTGAAAATATCATCCAAAGCAAACCACGACGTGGGCCACGGTAGGGCTGGCCTACATCCAGGCAGTTGTTATGAGGCCCCCATGAAGATTTTCAATTATCCTTTTGGAAAATCGGGGTACCAGAAAGGGCCCAGGTGCTTCCCTAACCCCAAAACATCTCCCCGCTCCCAAATATGTCGCTGAGCCAAAGCCTGCTCGGCGCGGCCACTTTTATCTTCCTGCCAGGTCTGCCGAAGGTAGGCACAATCATATAGGATGGACCTCAACTGGGTTTGATCCAGACTGTAACCGGGTCGCAAACTCCAATAACACTGAACCTCACCTGACAGCAATAAGGGTGGGAGTTGCAAGATCGAAAGCAGCGGCTTGACGGTCCCCAGATAGATTGACGCCGGGGGAATCTTTTCTCCATAAACTGCTTTTACCGCAGCGGAATAGGAGGAAGATGAGCTTGCCTGTGCAGCTTCAAATACCCATTCCCAAACATTCTCGAAATCAGGGAAGGCGAAACACCATAGAGTGCACTCGGCGTCGGGGGGGGTGCTGGTTTTTAAAATTTCCGATCCGGCTTGTAATTGGGGGATGAATTCTCCCAAAGCAAGTCGCACTCGCCAGCCTTTGCGCTGGAAGAGATCCAGCGCTTCGGGCCCTGTC
>CAYWIC010000076.1:1769-23221 GCA_964458115.1 uncultured Anaerolineales bacterium
GTACCAGCGCCAAATATGTTCCTGGTAATCCGTGGTTGTCTCGCGAAATTGACCGGGTTCCAGCAGAGGTACGCAGAGGTGCTTGACTCCATGTTGAAAGATAAGTTCTACACATTGAAATAGCTTTGCCTTGCTCCACCAGGCGTATTCATCCCCCGAGGACGGCATACCAGCCAAAACTGCAGCCCGCCGTGTCCCCGAGGCTGCATAAATAAACGTTTGCGGTGCGTTTTCACGCACGGCTTCGATATCCATCTTCAGGTAATCATTGAAGCTGGGTGGTAGTGGGTGATTCATGATTTTGCCGATTGGCTCACCCCGGTATTCTCCACAGGGATGTAGATCCTAAAGGTAGAACCTGAACCCAGTTCGCTCTGAAGTTCGATGCTACCACCATGCTTTTCAATGATCTCCCTCGTGATCGCGAGCCCCAGCCCCGTCCCCGGAATCGTAGATTGACCCGCATGTGTTCCACGATAGAAACGATCGAAGATATGTTGTTGGTCTTCAAGGGCAATCCCAACTCCAGTATCGGCAACTGACAAAATTATTTGGTTATTACCATCATCAAATTTGGTTCTGATGTCAACGCCCCCTTCAGGCGTGTAATTGATAGCATTGGCAATCAGGTTGTTCAAGGCCTGGTTCATCAGGTCTACTTCTACCAGGACCTTGGGCAATTCAGATCCTGGTAGAAAAGCCATTTTTAGGCCTTTTGCCTCCGCACTTAGCTGGTTGGCCGTTAGAACCTTTTCAACGATGTCGTTATAATTTATCCACATGAACTTGGTGCTCGTGATGCCCTCTTCCATTCGAGACAAATCCAAAACATCGGCAACCATATTTTCCAGGCGTGACGTTTCCTCTCGCAGCACAGCTAGATAACGCTCGCGCTTATCAGGATTGCCCTCCCTCAGCATCTCCAGGTAAATGGCCAAATTACTGATTGGCGTGCGAAGTTCGTGGGAAACATCCGCAACGAATTTGGATTTGAGCTCATCAAGAGCCAGGAGTTGAATATTGGCCTCGGCCAATTCATTAGCTTGGTGTTCGAGGCGAACGTTAGCACCCGCCAACTCTTCCGTGCGATCCGCCACTCGCTGATCCAGTTCGAGATTGATAACTCGCAAATCTTTAAGTGCATTTTCCAGGTTCCGAGAAGTCAGCCAGGAAACAAATGCGATCGCAAATAATCCAAACGAAGTGAAATAATAATCGGGCTCGAAGTTAAGTTGAACCGCGGCAATAATGGTTACAACGCTGATGATCGCCGCAAACAGGAAACTCGCCAGGGGACGAACTAGCACGCTGGCCATCAGAATTGGAATGACAAAATAGAAATTGGTATTTCCAAGTGCCATTGCTTCTACGTCAGCAAATGTAATCGCGAAAATGAGGACGATCAGGAACAACGTGCTAGCAACGAATACTTTGCCATGCCGACTGAGCCAATAAAGACCAAAAAGCGAAGGAACGAAAACAATGCCTGTCCAAAATGTTGAAGAGAACGCCGGCCACCGCTCGGCAGATATTGCAACCAATACCAGGATGGCTATAAGGAGCATAATACCTAATACACCCATACCAATAAGAACAATGTTTAGCAACTGCCCCCGTCGCTGGTTTTCTGCATCTGATGTAGATACAGCAATAATTTTTGAAAAGGTTGCAAGGGAATCGTTCATAAACTATGCCTCATCTGATCCCATAGTTAACGCGCTAATAATGGCACTCCGTACAATCGTTTCAGGCGAGTATAGACACTTGCAAATCCACATGGGCGAATAGGGTGGTTCCATATGCTCGCCCAACCAATCTAAGCCACTTCTCAATGTCTCTTTTTTAAAAGAGCCCCCATATCGCTGATAGATTAGTAAGGCCTGCAAACAATAGGCTGTTTCCTCAGCACTAGCACCGTAATAGCCCCATGAACCATCTTGGTTTTGCGTTTCAAGGATCCACCGAATGGAGTCGGGGACTAGGTCATCCACAAAACCAGCACTAGCGATAATAGCATGCGCGGTTGCATAATAGGGTGATGCGTGCCATTTATCAAACCAAAATGATTCGCATTGCTTGGATTGCACTAAAAATCGAATAATTTTTTTGATTGCTGGATGATCAGAAGGGTACCCATATTTTCGTAAGGCACTTAAGGCATGGATATTGGTTCCAACTGATGGGTCCGTTTCGAATTTATAACAACGAAATCGATCATCTATCTCATAGTCAAGAAGGGCTTGAATATCAACTGTGCGCCCAAATCGTGTCAGAATATCAAAGGATACGGTTGTATTATCACCATCGAAAAGTGAATATTCGCCGGCATAACTCATTCCACTCGAATTCCAGGACTTTTCGAGCGTATCAATGTGACTTTTACAAATCTCCTCATTATCCTTCACAAAGTTGTTTATGAGAGATAAATTCCATAATGACCAGGCGATTTCGTAGGTGTTGAAGGGATACACCTGGGGGGCACTGCCATCACCAAATATCTCTGTAACATTACGTAAGTAATCAAGAGCTTCCTGGTTACCAGGAGAGGCCACCAAGGCATAATAGGCAGTTGCCGCGGGGCTTCCTCCCAACGATCCATTTTGTTCCTGGATATTTGAGAGATTTAACATCTCGGGCTTATCATTCGCTAGTTCAGCAGAAAATGCCATCGACACTTCACGATTGATAACTCCGTCAGGTTGAGATGCCATCTTCTTTCTCAATCCGTCCATCATTTGATCTAAATTCAAATCGCCCGGTCTCAGTAGGGCTCCCAAGCTATTAGCTTGCGACAGAATCGAAGGGAGTAACATTTCGAAGCCCACAGTTGCGCCTGAAGCGTCTGCGCTTAACCCTTTTAATGCAAAATCTAGTCCAAGTCGTGCTCTTTGAATTCGCACACCATCTTCTCGAGTACCAAATTTGGCCAAGCTTATCATGGCAGCAACTGTGCATATGACTCTGTCATGATGGTGCATGAAATGATTTGCACCCCAGGTACCATCAGCAAGTTGATGCTCTCTGATCCATTCCAGCGCACGATCACCCAAATTATTATCGATTTCAGCAAGTTGGGCTATCCAAGCAGAATCATATGCTGCACTGCTGATTTTGCTTTTTCCGAGCTCTTGGATTAATTTTCGCAATTTGTTTTCCATAATTGAAATATCGGAGTGAACTTATTAAGGAGTTACGCACTTGAAGCAGATTGGGCAAGCAATTTTCTCGCTTAACTGCGTAAGTCCTATTATTATTATGATCGAACCATCTACCTCTGGCGATTTGGGTAACGCGAGAAGACAAAGAATCCTATAAGCATAAACACACCAGCTACAACTCCGATCATGCGTACGCCTAATGGCCCCAATGGGGCTTGGCTGCTACGGCCGAGCAGCAATATGATCGGCAGTATCAGCAGCGCCACTCCAGAAAAAAGGTGATCGAGGACTTTCATGACTGCAAAATATACACCTTCACGATGTTGGCCTGTTGCAGTTTCATCACCATCGGTGATCTCGGCGACAAATGCATTCGATAGCACAACAATCCCTGAAATGGCCACAGCCTGGAGCACAGCCCAAGAGATACATTGCGCTTTTAGAGATACCACCAACCACCCTCCTAGGATCATTGTCCCTGGAAAAATGAGAGTGGAGGCCAACAAGGATCCGGAATAAACCTTCCGTTTTCCCCATCGCCTGGCGAGCCAGGTCACGAGTGGATAACATGCCAGGGATGCCAGAACAGCGGGAATATAGAAATAAATCGTCTCCGACTCTCTCAATAGACAAACCTCAGTAACAATAAATGGCACTGACGACTGCACCAGTGTGGTTGTCATCAAATAAACGCCCCAAACTGTGGCGAAGGTCATGAATGCCTTATTGCTGGTAGCAATCGAGAGATTTTTCCAAAATCCCAATTGTTCCATTTTTTGAACCTGCCGGTGTGGGTCTTCTCGCAGGAACCATAATGGCAAGATCAACAGGGGATACACAAATGCTGCGAAAACTAGCACCGTGAATAGAAAACTTCGTTTCTCAATAATCCATCCCGCTAGCCCTCCAAGCATCATACCAAGTAATAAGAAACTCGACTGCCAGGCCGATATCCGCACGCGGTGCCGTTCGGTGGAAGCAATTTCTGGCAAAAGGGCTTGGTAAGGTACGTGATAGAAAGCAGACGCCAGACGGAAAATTATCGCCATCCCGCCCAGGTAGAGTAGGTTAACGAGCGATTCTCGGGGGATCGGTGGTGTCCATAAGAATATGAATGCCCCCACAAATGGAAGTGAAGAAACCAGCATATAAGGTAGGCGACGCCCCCAGCGACTCTGTGAATTATCTGATAAGTATCCGATATAAGGCGTAATTAGGGCACTTATGATGCGAGAAATGAAAATCGCTGTTCCAAACAATGCCACCGGAACCAGGGAGGTACCATCCGGCGGCAAATAGAAATACAACAACCAACTGGTTGCGATAAACCCCAAAGCTGAAGTACCCAGGGTGCTCAACCCATAAGAAATATCTACACGCAGGGGTGGAAGAGATTGCTCTTGTGACACTGTCAGGATTTTAGCATACTCTCGCGATAACATTAGGTAAAAATTACAATAATGAAAGGTGCAAAATTTCTTTTAATCAATTATCATAAAAGTGACACCATCTTGGGGCTCTGGAAATAAATCCAGAATTTGGGGCATGAGGCGTGCTACGAACATCTCATGCCCCAAATTCTGACAACTCCTCGACGATTTCAAGAGATCCCAATCATACTTAAGGACACTGCACCATGGAACAGCTACCTGCGTTCGTGATCGAAGATGACAAAAATTTAGCCCTGGCGTTTGCCGAGGCCCTCGAAGAAGTCGATTACCAAGTGGAAGTGATCCAAGACGGACTAACCGCCAAGAACCGCCTCGACCAATTGGTTCCAGCTATCATTATCTTGGATTTGCATATTCCGCATATCAAAGGCACAGAATTATTAGAATATATCCGCAGCAATGAGCGCCTTTCAGAAGTGCGCGTAATTGTTGCCACCGCCGATAGCAACCTGGCGAGAGAACTCAACAATATTGCTGACCTGGTTCTTTTAAAACCTGTCGGGTTCAAACAATTGAAAGACCTAGCTGCACGCTTGCGACCCCAGTAAACTTGATTGGGGTTTTAGACGCCACCATCCAAATTGAGGGTGGCGTTTTGATTCAGAAGAAAATAGTGATATGCTTAAGCTGGACCCACCTCAGATGGCATAACACCCCGTGGATTTAATGAAAAGAGGCAAAGGTAGCGATGTCATTTTCAAGAGATAAACCCGTTTACTTCCTGCTTCTTCTGATTGCCAGCATGGTACTCGGCAGTTGCACGTTCCCTTTTGTGGGAGAATCCGACACGCTCCCCGATACTGGAATTCAAGACCAGGAATCGCAAATCATTGTCGATAGCCCGCATGTTGCGCGTAACACCGCCATGCTCTACATCCGGGATCATTACGGGCTTTTCGTCCCCACCAAAGATGAAGATTGGCGCGAGGAAAATATCACGCCAGAAGGGACCGTTGGGTCCTCAGCCTTTCAATTCATCTCGGGAAATTGGTCGACATCTGTTATCTATCCTCTCGTTTCATTAGAGAATATTTCTTACACAGTATTGGTCACTAACCCAGGCATTGACTTTGCCTGGGAAGGTCAGGTCGACGCTTTTGGCTTGGTTACCGAAACATCCAGTTCCTCTGGGCAATTTGGCAGCCTCTCTGGAGATTCTAGTAATCGTACGCCCACCCCAACCGCAACCGTAACGCCCACTCCAGGGATTTCTACCCTAACATTCACCGATGATACCTATCGCCTGGCGCTGCAATATCCCAGCAATTGGTCCATCGCCATCATCCCTGCTGGAAGAATCACACCAAGTGGGGGCTTTGCAGCCAAAACCCTGAAGTTAACCGACGGAGATTACAAGCTTCTGATTCAATACAAATTGCTATGGGAGAAAACCGAAATCGGCCAGAGCATCCCCCCAGGGACTCTGGAAGTGCGCGGGGGCATTAATTTATTGGGGATGGAAATTCCTAAACATGTGCTTGTCGAAGATGGGAAGGAGAAGCTCATTTTCGCAGGGGAAAGTATCGACGATATCACTTATCACATCCGCTTGGAAGACAACCTGGATAGTTCTGGGAATTATGAAAACTTCTCTATTCCCGCATCCGTGCAAGACGAAGTAGACCAGATCGTCAGTTCGATTGTGCGCACGGGGGGTTTCTTTCCCTCACCAACGCCGACATTTGTTCCTACTCCTACTGCAAAATTTGATTCATCAAAATCTGGCGTTGGCCAGGGCTCTTCGGTGAACGAAAACTGCAATAAAGCAACATTCATTTCAGATGTCACCGTACCCAAAGGCTCAGTGCTTCCTCCCGGCGTCCGATTTACCAAAACCTGGAAGCTTCAAAACACAGGCACGTGCACGTGGGAGACCAGTTACAGCGTTGTCTATTCAGATGGCGATATCTTGGGGGCTGCCGAATCCAATGCTTTGCAAGCAACGGTAGAACCGGGTGAAATGGGAGATATCTCCGTAGAATTCACTGCCCCTGAAGACGAGGGGACTTATACAAGCTACTGGGTGATGCATGACAATGAAGGCTTCTGGTTTGGCATTGGAGAGAATAAACGTGGTCTGCTGCCAGTGGAAATCAGTGTGGTACAGACTTCACAATCCTTTGCCTATGACTTTGCATTTAACTACTGCGATGCCAAATGGTATGTATTTTGGGAATCCGAAGAGGAACTCCAGAGTTCCAAATTGAATTGCCCAGGCGGATCTGCTAGCGGGGGATTTGTTACTTTGCTGGCAACACCAAACATGGAGCATCGCTTGGATGACGAATTGACCTTATGGGTGCATCCATACGAGCAGCGCTACGCCTACATCCAGGGCAAATACCCTGCTTTCACGGTGCAAGCCGGTGATCGTTTCAAGGCTGGTATTGGCTGCATGGCTGATATGAAAGGCTGTAGCATCGATTTCCAACTCCTCTACAAGGATGCCAGTGGTGAGATCAAAACAAAGGATGAATGGGAATGGTTCGAGGATTATAACGAGCAGGCAACCTATCTCGATATCGATCTGTCATTCCTGGCTGGGGAAACTGTAGAGTTCATTCTTAGAACTGTGGCTCTCACAGAGAACACACACGTTGCACACGGCTTCTGGTTCGTACCCCGTATAGAGCGGCCTTAACATTCAAAACAAGTGCCCCCCCCTTTGAAGGGGGGGGCACTTGTTTTTGACTATCGTAATGCCTCCCGATATTGATCACATCCTAATGAATAACTAATCGATTTTCGTTTACAACAGGTGTTGTAAACCTCTAGCGTTATTGACCCGGATGGCGTTTTTGCTACAATAGAATGGCCGAAAAACTTAAATACCCTTCTATTGCATTGCAAATCATCACGAACAATCATAAAAGCACAATAGGAAATCGAACTCACTGGCAAGGGGTTACAGGTAATGCTTGCACTGATTATCCAAACATCTGCCGAAAAAGCCAAACTGTTGGGCAAACTTTTTGCACAGAGGGGAGATCGAGCTTACATTGTCAGCAATACTACTGAGTTCTTTCAATTTATGAGAAAGGTACCTCCTGATCTAGTGGTCCTAGATTCGGAATGTCCAGATCCTTTTGTCAATCGATCACTCCAGGTAATCAACCAAAAATTCCACCAAACACAGGTATTGATCACATCAAATCGCTTTGATCTGGATCGCGAATTGACATTGAAGAAACTGGGCGCAAATACCTTTCTGCGTGCACCTTTCACGCAAGGGCGGCTTGAGCGAGCCATTTCGCAGACCACAAACAGATCGAACCAAACCAGCCTCGCCAGCCAAAGAATGCAAGCTTCCCTGCCAAAGATTAGAACTCCGGTGCAGTTGAAAATAATCTTGCCCTACTTGGTCTTAGCACTCTTGCTGGCAATTGGAGCGGGTTACCTGGTTACGCGTGTGGCACTCGACGCCATCGAAGATCGATTCAAAAATAATCTGATCGAGGCAGGCCATCTGGCCATGACATGGATGGTCGAGGAGGAAAATCGCAAACTCGAATCCTTGCGGCTGATAACTAATATCGAGGGCTTAGATGCCGCATTACTCAATGAAAACCCCGACGAGATCCGCGAGTTGATTTATGGCGTGGTACTAAACACCGGCGAAGAAGCTGTTGAAATCCTCGACCCGCAAGGCATTGCCATGTTTTCCATGCGCCATGATAGCGGCGGCCAACGCCAGGAGTATGAATTCTCCAGTCTCGATACCATTCTGGCTGACCAGGAATTCGTGCAAAAAATCGCCACAAATCAAATCGACTCCCTGGGCGATAAATACGCCGGGGTCGTGGAAATTCCCCAGGGCGAATACCTCTATTTTGCAGGACCGCTCCTCGACGCTAACGATCAGCTCGTTGGAATCGTTCTGGTTGGCAAAACCCTTGATAACCTGGTGGCTGACATGCGCCACACCTTGCTGGGGGATGAAAACACATTTGCCCATATCTCGCTTTACAACTCCAAAGGAGACCCAAAGGCCACTACCTTAATTGGCCAACAAGATATTTCAGTAGCTGCGGATTTGGTTCAACTTACCATAAGCAACCAGATCACTGAGAGTCAACTGCGCACAATCTATGCCGCCGAGATACGCTACCGTGAAATTTTGGGGGTCTGGAAAGTCCGCCAGGGCGTCGATCTGGGTCTGCTGGGTGTTTCATTAGCCGAGTCGTTCTTCGTCCAACCCAGCCTATTCACACAAATCCAAATCATGATTTTCGCCAGCATCGCAGTTCTGCTGATCATCGTCCTCGGCATCTATGTCGCACGCTTGATCACAAACCCACTCGCCAGGGTCGTAACGGCAGCAACACATGTAAGCCAAGGGAAATGGGATGTGCGCGTCGAACCCAAAGGACAAGATGAACTGGGCTATCTGGCGCATGCCTTCAACTCGATGACTTCTCATTTGCGCGAGGGCGAGATCTATCGAGATCTGTTAGGCAGGACAATCACACCCCAGGTTCGCGACCAGCTTCGCAGAGGCATCTCCACAGGAAACTTGAAACTGGGAGGGCAAGATACGGTCGCTACCATCATGATCACAGATATCCGCGAGTTTACCAAGATCTCCGATACGGTTGATCCAACGACAATTTTGAGCTGGCTCGACAGCTATTATGGTGAACTCGTCCCGATCATTAACAGCTACGGCGGGCTGACACACGAGTTCGCCGGAGACTCACTCAAAGCAGTGTTTGGCGTATTGCCAGTAAATCTATCCCCCCAAAAGAGCGCTTACCAGGCCTGTCTGTCCGCCTTAGAGATGCTCGAGGCGATCAAAGCCTTGAACGTTTTACGGCGCGAGCTAGGCGAACCACCATTGACCACGGGCATTGGGATCAACACCGGAGTCGTCGCGGCCGGCGGTATGGGCTCGATGGACCGCCTGCATTACGCCATCATAGGCGATACTGTCAATGTGACTCAACGCGTGGAGAGTCTGACCAAATTTCTAGGAGTCACCAGCGCGCTGATCAGCAATGACACATACATTGCGCTCGGAGAACACAAGCAAGAATTCCAGATCATTTCCCAGGGCTTTCACTCCTTCCAAGGGAAGCCAGAACCGATGGAAGTCTTTCGAATTTTAAGACCCGGTGAGGAGGCAAAAGCGCGCCAATACATTCGCGGGCCATTCATAGTAGATGGCGATGAATAGTAAGAACCGTTCCAATCTGCAAAGATTACTGATCGTGGTGGTCGTTTTCCTCGGGATCACTTGCCTGTGCTTGAGCGTTTTCGTTCAAGGGCTGGCACAGGAAGATGCGGCCGAGTCTGTGCCAATCTCCATCCAAGCCAGGGATTACGCCGACTACAGCGCATACAATCGGATTTCCAATTCCAATATTTCCCTAAATATAATTGAGGATATCTTCCGCGACGAAGCTGCAGAAGGTGAGGATTTTTCTGAACAAGTTAATCAGGCCCTCGCGCAGTTGGATACTCCGGTTCCCACCGTGACACCAATCCACTCATTCACCCCATCAAATACGCCCAGCCCCGCACCCACCAGCACAGGCACCCAACGTCCCACTTGGACGACTATACCTTCGGCAACCTTTCTCCCAACCAGGACGCTCACTATCGCCAACACAGCAGTCCTTCCAAGCCTAACCGCCACAGCCATTCCGAGTGCAACATTCACATCTCAACCCACATCTACATCGGTACCCACAAATACCTCTGCCCCATCTAATCCCCCACCCCCTAGCAACACACCGAGCCCAACGAACACCGCCACTATTCCTCAACCAACGCTGACCTTTACGCAAACGAGCGTCCCAACAAATACCCCCCTCCCAACGGAGACATTCACCCCTCAACCCACCGCCACAGAGGCTGAGATTATCAATATCGAGATTATAATTCCAACGGAGGGCCAAACGATCACTAGGCGTAATCAAACGAGATTTGAAGCTGAAGCCTGGGTCGGCGGAGACAGAATCAACGGCAAAGATATCGAACGAGTGGTTTTCGTAATCGAGGCCCTGGGACATATGGAGTCTGAGGAAAGTGTGCGCTTTTGCGCATTTGCTGGGGATGATAGCTGCAACAGAATGAGTTCAAGTCAATGGGACTCATTGGATGATGGTACCTATAGTATAAGAGCCCAGGCCTGCAGTGCAATCACCGGGGATTGTGCCGGCTGGGTTTCAAAGACGTTTGTGATCCAAAAATAAAATCTACCTAAAGCAAAAGGAGCCAGCTTCGCTGGCTCCTTTTGCTTTAGGTGTCTTCTTCCTCGGAGGGCTGGGCCGCCTGCTCTTGGGAGGCTTTGTGGACCGCCATATACTGTTCTGTTGCGCTCGCCAAGATATTTTCGACGCGCTGGACGAGCATTTTCAGGCGCTGTTTACCTCTCTGGCCATCATAGTCTGCCACTTCGTATCGATAGAATTCTTGCTCCCGCTTAAGAGTTTCGGAGACTGTGCGATAGTTGATCCAGTTCTCCTGGAACTTGAACAGCTTGCCGATTCCAGCCGCCACCACGATGATTGATCCAATCAGGGCTGAGAGGAACCGGATCGATGGCTCGCTGATAAACTCGAAATCGATCACATTGATCACCGGGATCGTGGCGCCCGCGACGATCGTGATCAACTCGACCATTTGGTATCTGTTCTTGTTTAAACTGGCCTTATCCGAGTGCCATTTGCGCTGACCCTCAACGCGTTCTTCCAAATAATTATTCTCATCATTCATCGGTTTTCTCCTTCTATGGTTGTACGATTACAAATACAGGTAAAAATGAATTGACTTCCGTCACTCCGACCTGGGATTTTTCACCGGCATATGATACCACTTCCACGGTGCCACTCACTTCAGGGGGCAGATTGGCTCCATCCCATAAAGCGAATATTCTCCTTCCATCGGGCATATCGAATTGCACTGAGTTATTTGTAAGCAGCGTGGCTTCTTTGAAATCACCCAGGGTTTGCGCCATCATCACAAAGGTATTTCCCGAAGCTTTGCCGGGGCCTCCCGAAGGGTCATGTCCGCCAACATTGAAGACCACCTGCGCACCATTACCAAACGCGGTGGCGTAGCCAGTAAAGGTCAACTGCGCTAATTCATCATCATTGAGCGGCGGCTCGCCGAAAGGCCCCATGTGGCCCACCAGCGCTTCCGTGATCCAATAATCCATCTCATCGAATCCCAGCTCATCCAGCCAGGCTCGATATTCAACAGCAAAGAAATCGTCATCGCTAGAGATGGAGTGAATATTCCCAATATCGAAAAATCCCTGCGCCGCAGGCAGCACCTCAGCCCAAAAATCCTTGAAGTCGGGTTGCATGCCGGCCTGTCCCGCAGGGAGCACAATGGCGTTGGGGTCAGCGGCTTTGATCGCGGTGTACGAGCGCTGCAAAAGCTGAGTGTATTCGGTGGGGCCTTCCTGGAAAAATGTCAATTCCGGGCTTTGCATGGCGGGCTCATTGAGGACCTCCCAATGGCGCAGCGGATATTCCAGACCTGGCATATCGTCCACCCTATCACCATCGTAGCGCTCGACCATAGCTCCTAGCCAGGCCAGATACCCATCTATATCACAGGGCATATAGAGCAAGTCGCCAAATTCAGGGAAGGCACCCTCAGCCGGCGGCTGGTCAGCATGGCAGGCCATTTGATCCCAATCTGCGAACGGCCAGACGGTAGCCAACACCGCCAACCGGCGGCCTTGGGTTTGTTCAATGAGTTGATCTGTTCGCCGCCAGTGATATTCGCCAGGTTTTCGTTCGATCTCGCCCCAGATAAACGGTCCGGGGTGTGGTCTGACCCAAGCCCCTTCGAAGTCGATGGGGTCTGGCCCACCCACCAACAAGCCAAAGTGTGACCAGCCCACGTCTTCTGGCCACTCTAAAGGAGATGGGGCCTCTGGAGGAGCGATAAGCACAAAAAGAATTGAGAGTATCAAGAGTTGTCTAATCATCATTAACACCTATATGTTTGATCTTCAGAGGTTCCAAGGAATATTCGGAGAGGGTTTCTGGGAATCTGTGGTGAACTCCAGATTTGGGGCATAGGGCAGGCGGAGGCCGCCGCGGCCAACGTCAACAATCCATTATAATTCAAGGTACTGGTGCAAAGGTACCAAAGGAGGCCTCCGATGGCTAGAACACAAAAAATTGATGTGAGTTTCTTCCTCTTTCTCCTGTTTTCGGGAATAATCGTTGGAAGCAGTTTTGCCGCAGATCTCTTCCAAATCGAAGATGCCCTGGCAGATTTCTACGCAGAGCACAACCAACGTGGCCTGGAAACCGTCAAGGCCATCTTGGAAGACGAGCCCGATAACGCTACTGCACTAGCTTTGCAAGCCTTATTTGAAATCCGATTAGGGCGCACCATGTCCGCCAGTGGGTTGATCAAAAAAGCGCTGGAGATCGAACCCGATAACGCCATTGCGCACATCGCAGATGCCGCCTATCGATCATATTATGTCGATGATGACCAGGGAGTAAACGCAACCATTGAAAAAGCCATCGAACTAGACCCAGAGTTGGCCATGGGCTACAACGAAAGAGGCTTCAACTCATTTTGGCTGGGAGATCTCGAAAGCGCTGTAGCAGATTTCGAGCGCGCCGTGGAATTGGAACCAAATTTCCTGGCGGCACAGACTAACCTCGGCCTGGCCTACCTTTACCTGGATAACGCCGATTCCGCCCTGATAGCCTATCAACGCGCTGCCGAGATCAATCCCCAATCGCCCAGCGGATACGCAGGGCGCGGATATTATTACGCCTATGTTGGCGAGTATGATACAGCTATCGAAGATTACACGCACGCCATCGAAATCGATGACCAGGATCCAAACAGCTTTGTGCTGCGAGGCGATGCGTATTTGATTTCGGGAGCTTACAAACTTGGCCTTGCAGACTATACCAAGGCAATTGAACTGGGAGCCGAAGAGGCCAACGTTTATGCATCCAGAGCCTGGGCCCATAGTGAGCTAGGAAACCAGGAAGAGGCACTTGTAGACTACGAAAGCGCCATTGTTATTGACCCTGAGTTTTCGTACGCCTACAATGGCGCAGCCTATTTAATCGCTTTCAATGACGGCGATTTGCAGAAAGCCCTGGCGTATGTCGAAACAGCCCTGGAACTCTTACCCGGTGACCCTGACTCGCTGGACACACGCGCTTTCATTCTGTACAAGATGGGTGATTATGAAGAGGCTTTGGAACAATTCTCCGCGCTGATTGCCGACGGGTATACAGCCGGCCACTATGGGCGGGGATTAGTGAATCAGGCCCTGGGCGAGGTCGAGGAAGCGATCAACGATTTTCAGACTTTCCTGGAAGCGTACCCCGACTACGAGCCGCTTAGCAGCGACGCCCAACAACGCTTAGAGACTCTCGAAAGTTCTAGTCCAAATTGAGTTCAACCCCGCTCGTGAAACTTCGCATGCGCTGGGCAGCCTATGCGCTGCTCAGTATGTTGGCGATAGCGCTGTTCTATCGACTATTAGCCTGCATCCAAGGTGGCGCATATGCTCGCCAATGGCTTCTGGTTGCGTCGGCCGTCATTCTCTATCAACTAGTCAGCTTGTTGCGGGTTCTGCCCCAAAACCACCGTCAAAATGAGCACCAGATACTGCCCAAGTTTGGGCCTGGCAACCTAATGACGATGATACGCGGCACCCTTATCGCTATGCTGAGTGGATTTTTACTGCTAACAAAACTCCCTGGCATTTGGGGGTGGCTACCAGCCGCACTTTATATCCTCTCCGATATCACAGACTTTCTCGACGGCTATTTGGCCCGCGTCAGCGATGTAGTCACTCGCCTGGGAGAGACCCTGGATATGAACTACGACGCATTGGGCGTAATGGTGGTCACACTGCTGGCCTTCCAATATGGCACTGTGCCCTGGTGGTATTTACCTTTCGGTTTTGCTCGTTACCTCTTTTTGTTAGGCATGCATTTCCACCAGCGCGCTGGCAATGAGGTGCACCCGCTCAGACCCAGCAACACCCGTCGCCTGTTCGCTGGCCTGCAGATGGGCTTTATCACCGTGATGCTTTTCCCCGTCGTTGGACCGCCGGGAACCACCTTTGCAGCCACCATCTTCCTGTTCCCATTCTTGAGTATGTTTTTAATCGATTACCTGCAAGTCACCGGGCACGATCCCGGCAGGATTTGGGGAGATTGGAATGTCAAGCCCTTGGGGATCTGGCTGACCAAATGGGCGCCGCTTGTCCTTCGGGGGTTGATTGTGCTGATTTACTGGAAGCAGGCCCAAACGTTTGGCCTGACTAGCCAGCCCAAGGGGGGGAGTATGCCCGAAGAGGCACGCCCAATCTTCCTGGTTCTTGCCATACTCTTCATGCTGCTCTTCGCCTTGGGGATCCTGGGCAGAACGTCAGCCATACTGGCTCTGATCTCCACGGGGGTCCAACTGCAATGGCTAGAATTCAGCTTCGTCTACTGGCTGCTGGTCTTCGCCCTGATCTTCATACTATTCGTCGGAAATGGTACCTTCGCTCTGTGGAACCCCGAAGAATGGCTAATTTCCAACCGCGCGGGGCAGAAGAAAGCCGCATGAGGTGGATCAAGCGATTTTGGAAGCCCATAGCCTGGCTGGTATCGATTATCTTGGTAGGCTATGTTTTTGCCATCACTCCTTTCAGAGGGATTTCAGAGATCTTGCGCCAGCTCAGCTTGATTCAGATTGGCCTGCTCCTGGTCGTCAATGTTGGCATCATCACACTGTTTGGTTTGCGTTGGTGGTGGCTGTTGCGCAGCCAGGGTCATCATCTACCATACCTGGGGATCATGCGCTATCGTCTGGCTGCCTTTGGAGTAAGCTATTTCACCCCTGGGCCGCAATTCGGCGGGGAGCCGCTGCAAGTTTATTACTTGCGAAAATACCATGATCTTCCCACAGTCGATATCCTAGCCTCGCTCAGCCTGGACAAACTGTTCGAGTTGATGGCAAACTTCACCTTTTTGGCGGTTGGGATTGTGTATGTGTTTGTCGGGGGGTACCTGGATATCGATGAAAATTTCCCCATGCTGCCACTCATCTTGATATTGACAGCCCTCCCCTGGGGATATCTAGTTCTATTGTATTTTGGGGTCAAACCGTTAAGCTGGATGAGCTCACGTATAGCGGCTATGCGGTCAAGCAACGCGCAGATGCAAACGATATCCACGACAATCGAACGGGCAGAAGCACAAACTGCCGATTTCTGCCGCTCAGAGTTCATCATCGTAGTGGGTCTGATGCTACTCTCTGGATTGGTCTGGCTGGCACTGATATGTGAGTATTGGTTGGCGCTGCGGTTCCTGGGGGTAGAGATCAGCTTGGGAAATACGCTGGTCTTCATCACCGCCGCCAGACTGGCCTTCTTGATGCCTCTACCGGGCGGGTTGGGTTCATTAGAGATCAGCCAGGTGCTGGCAGCTGGAGCCATAGGATTCGGATCAGAATTCGGAGCCAGTGTGGGACTGCTCATCCGCCTGCGTGATATTTCCTTTGGTCTCGCAGGGCTCATTTGGGGCGGCATATTGACGCGTAAGTTTTGAAATGTAGATCAGTTATAATTTCAGTGGAGGAAGATTGAGATGAGTGTTAAAGATATATCGATAATTTGCCAAGTGTGCGCCCGCATCCCCACCGGTTGGGGAGAATTTCAGCTCTGCCTGTACCAAAACAACCACGACGAGAAAGAACACCTGGCCTTCATTTTTGGCGAGATCGAAGATCAGGAGAATGCGCTGGTTCGGGTACATTCTGAATGCTTCACCGGAGATGTACTCGGATCCAATCGTTGCGATTGTGGGGAACAACTCGAATACTCACTCTGCAAGATTGCCAACCATGGCAGCGGTGTGCTGATCTACCTGAAACAGGAGGGCCGGGGAATTGGGTTATTGGAAAAATTACGCGCCTACAACCTTCAAGATCAGGGTATGGATACCGTCGAGGCGAACCTGGCATTAGGCCATCAAGCTGATTTGCGCGATTACAGCGTCGCCGCTGCCATACTCAAAAAGCTGGGAGTACACTCGATCCAATTGCTGACCAATAACCCAGCCAAAATCGAGGATCTCACCAAACATGGCATCACTGTCAACCGGCGGGTCAGCATTGAGCCAACAGTCAACCTCGAAAACCTGGAGTACCTGCGCACCAAAGTAACCCGTATGGATCACTTGCTCAGCATTCCGAATAAAATTCACGAAAATCCTTCTTCCCAAGATGCGGGTTGTTGAAGAGTACCTCCGTCAGGTTGAGGACCAACCAGGTAGACAAAATAGACCGCTGGTGACGCTAACCTATGCCCAAAGCGTTGATGGCAGCATCGCTCGGGATCGAGGCGCAGCATTGGCCTTGAGCGGGCCCGCAACGATGAAAATCACCCACCGCTTGCGCGCCCAGCACGACGGCATCCTGGTCGGTATCGGCACAGTGTTGGCCGACGACCCCAAACTCACCGTGCGGCTGGTTGATGGAGCGAGTCCCCAGCCCATCATCCTTGACTCCCGATTGCGTACTCCCACCAATGCCGCTGTGCTGCGCAATCAAAATCGCCCCTGGATTTTTGCTAGCCCGACAGCCTCTCAGAATTCACAGAAAGTCTTAGAGCAATCTAAATGCCACGTAATGCGCGTGAATGTATCTCGGAATGGGAACCTGCCATTATCGAAAATTCTGCAATCCTTGAATTCGAAGGGCATCAAGCGTCTGATGGTTGAAGGAGGCGCAACGGTGATTGGGAGCTTTCTGAATTCAGGCTTTGTAGACATAGTAGTGATCACCATTGCTCCATTATTCGTGGGCGGCTTGAAAGCTGTCGAAAGCCTGATCGAGAGCAAAAGCTCAGTTACCAGTTTTCCTAAAATCTCCCCCTTGTTTGTCGAGAAGGTAGATGAAGATATTTTGATCTGGGGCAGAGTAAGATCCCAAAAAACATTATCATGATGGTAAGAAAATCCTTACACTTCGAGGGACCTCGCCAAGTGGGAATCCAGGAAGAAGAGATGCCTGCCCTTAAGTCAGGCGAGGTCTTGGTGCGCGCCATCTCGTCAGCTATCAGCCCCGGTACGGAACGATTGATCTACCGCGATCTAGCCCCCAAGGGATTTTCCGCCGATGCCACAATTTCTGCATTGGAGGGAGATTTCGACTACCCCTTCAAATATGGTTACAGTATGGTCGGTGAAATCATCCAGTTGGAGGCCGACGTAGATGCGCAAATGCTGGGGAAAAGGGTTTTTGCCTTCAACCCTCATGAGAGTTATTTCACCGCAAACATTGATGATCTGCAACCCGTTCCCGATTCCATCGCCACCGATGATGCGGTCTTCCTGCCAAATATGGAAACGGCCGTCAATTTCGTCATGGATGGCAAACCGCTCATCGGTGAGCGAGTTGTCGTCTTTGGACAGGGGATCGTTGGTTTGCTGACAACTTCCCTTCTCGCCGAATTCCCCCTTGAGGAACTTGTCACGATCGACAACTACGAAGTGCGCCGCAATGCCTCGCTGGCAGCAGGAGCGGAGCGATCTCTCCATAGCCAGGATTTGGCTCATCTCAACGAACTGTGGTCTGAGCCTGGCATCAAAGGGGCAGACCTGCTCTACGAGCTTAGCGGCTCTCCCGAAGCGCTCAACGCAGCCATCAGGTTAGCTGGCTTTGGCAGTCGCATTGTGATCGGCTCGTGGTACGGTGAGAAGAAAACGCCCTTGGAGCTGGGGCGAGAGTTTCACCGCAATCGGATTCACTTGCTTAGCAGTCAGGTCAGCACCCTCGCCCCCGAATTCCAAAGTCGTTGGGATAAAAATCGTCGCTTCGAGGTGGCCTGGAAAAAGATCCCCGCGCTCGAACCCTCGCGCTTCATCACGCACCGCTTTTCCCTGGAACAAGCCGCAGAAGCCTATCGCCTACTCGACCAGCATCCCGAAGAAGCCATCCAAATCATATTTGACTATACTTGATATAATACGACTGAAATACTCTAATTTTATCGGCACACTGGGAAACGCCGTGGGACTATCCAGATATTGGGGATCATTCCGGCAATTCCTGGAGAACCATTTTATCGGTATTGAGGAGAGAAACGCATGAATGAAATCTTACACGCCCCTGGATTTTTGGGAACCAATGGCAACTTTGCCGCCGATGTCACCTTGCTGATCATGCTCACCACGGCAATTCTGTTTAGCGTTGGGTTCTATTTGGCGCGGAGGGAGAAATTCACAGCGCACAAATGGGTACAGACTGCTGGTGCGCTGATCAATCTGATCATGGTGCTGTGGTTGATGGTGCTACCGTTTCGCGATTTTGTCGTACGCGATCAGGGTGGTCCCCGCGAAGGGATTTTCTATATTGTAACTGCGCTGCACGCCATTACCGGATTTTCTGCCACCTTATTTGGGTTATTCGTGGTGTTGCGCGGGCACAAACTGATGCCTAAGTTCTTGAGTTTCAACAATTACAAACCCTATATGCGCACAGCCTATTGGCTATACATCGCAGCGACCGCATTAGGAGTTTTCGTGTATTTTGTCTGGTTTGTCGTCACAAGCATTCCACCCACATATGGGTGATATATTTAGAACCCCGGTTTCTTTGAGAAACCGGGGTTCTTTAAAAAGGAGAGGCTATGTACACAGTCGCAGTCAAAAGGGATTTCGTCGCACAGCACTATTTGGTTGGAGGAGATTGGGGGGCCGAGAATGAGCTACACTCTCATCACTATTATCTGGAAGTCCAGCTTCATGGTGAGAATTTAGATCAGCATGGCTACCTGGTCGATATCGTCGACATCGAGGGCAATCTCGATCAACTGGTGGACGATTACCGCGACCAGACGCTCAACGAGATGCCGGCGTTTGATGAGCTAAATCCTTCCATCGAGCATTTTTCACGTATTCTATGCACCCAATTGGCGCAGCGCATCCAGGCCGCTACTCTCAACGCCATTACCGTCCAGCTTTGGGAAAACGAGATCGCCTGGGCATCTTTCAGACTGGATGTTTGATTGAAGATTGGCTTATTGATCTATGGCAGTCTGGATACCGTCACGGGGGGGTTTATCTATGACAGGTACCTGGTCGATTATTTGGAGTCTCAAGGGGATCAGATTGAGATCGTCTCGCTGCCCTGGCGTGATTATGCCCGCCATCTTGCAGATAATTTCTCCAAAACACTGAGGGACAGACTGCTCGCTTTGGAGGTCGATTTGCTCATTCAAGATGAGCTCTGCCATCCTTCGCTAATCGCCATCAACCATCACATCATAGCCAGGGTGGAGTATCCGATCATCGCACTGGTCCACCACTTGCGCAGCAGTGAGCAGCACTCCAATACGGTCCGCTGGCTATATCGCATAGTTGAACAACGCTACTTGAATGCGATGGATGGATTCATCTTCAACAGCAAAACCACGCGCGCTGCGGTCAATACTTTTATCTCACGCCTGCCCCCCCATGTGGTCGCCTATCCCGGCGGCAACCGCTTTGGAAATCCAATCAGCGAGAATCACATTCACGAGAGAGCGATTCAAATAGGGCCATTGCGAGTGTGCTTCTTAGGAAGCATCACTCGCCGCAAACAACCCCATGTAATCCTCGAGGCTTGCTCTCTGCTCCCAGAGATCGACATCGAACTCTCTCTAATCGGAAATCCGCACCACGAGCCCCGATACTCTCGCCAGGTTCACAAAATGATTCCTGCGTTGCCTAATGCCACCAAAGTGAAGACCTACCCTGCGTCGGATACCCATAAATTAAGGACACTGTTTGCCGAGCAACATCTGCTCGTGGTGCCCTCCACCTACGAAGGTTTTGGCATTGTTTACCTGGAAGGGATGGCCTTTGGGTTACCTGCAATCGCCACGACCAGCGGCGCTGCGCATGAAACAATCTGCCATAATCGCAATGGTTTCTTGATTGAAGCTGGGAATCGGACAGCGCTAGCAATGCATTTGCGCGAGCTAGCCATGGATCGCCAGAAATTGTTTGAGATGAGTAAAGCCGCGCTCCATACATATCAAAGAGGCCCCACCTGGGAAGGAATGGGAAAGCGCGTGGATGCTTTCTTGCATAGCTATTCCCTGACTACATTCACTCCTAGTTAGGCATATGTTTGGCACTCAAGGAATCATCGTTCAAGTCGGCAGAATTGGGGGTATGGGGCATGCACCGTACGCCCCATACCCTCAATTCTAGAGTTCACCATGGAATTGCCAAAACCCAGAATGAAAAATGAAAATGCCAAATGATCACTTTGTCAACTACTTAGCATCAAAGGTATCGGTCGACGATCGTGCCCTGAATTTGCGCGTGTGGAATCAACTCAAGGAGGCCCTTCATACGAGGGACGATTCAAACTCCCTCTTGCGCGTGCTCGAGATCGGCGGGGGTATCGGCACCATGCTAGCGAGATTACTGACAGATGGCTTGCTGCCTGATTGCGAATACACTCTCCTGGACCTCGATGAAAAAAATACGAAAGCAGCCCCAACTTACCTCGCTGATTGGGCCGAACAGCGCGATTTCGAATTTCGGCACCAAGAAAGTGCCACCTACCACATCTCAACGCAAACCAGTACGGTGAGACTGCGCATCATCTGTGCGAATGTCTTTGACCTCATCGCCAAGCATGTCGAGCACTGGGATCTGATCATTGGGCACGCAGTGTTGGACTTATTTGATCCTCAGAGGGCAATTACCCACTTGAAAGAGGCTATCACCCCAGAAGGAATCATGTATATCACCATCAACTACCAAGGCCAAACCATCTTAGAGCCACAGATCGATCCATCTTTCGAGGGAAAACAAAAGGCCTTATACAATCAAACGAAGGACGAGCGCAAATTGAATGG
>CAYWIC010000077.1:0-23154 GCA_964458115.1 uncultured Anaerolineales bacterium
GATTCTTCCAGACCATTTCAAAAATGGGATCTTATTTTTGCACACCTCCTAAGGGTACCCTGGTTAAACTGGCCGATGTCGATATGGATAGTTTCAAGGCCGGAGAAGCACTGGCCAAAGCCCTGGACCATGAGAACTTGGCACATGTATTAGTAATCTCAGAGGGCACGCATACTAACGGCAGTGATCTCGTTCGAGGGTTAGCCAAGCACCTTCCCGCCAATGTGGCTATCACAGGTGGGTTGGCCGGGGATGGTGCCAGGTTCGAGGAAACGATCGTTGTCTTCAACAGCGGACCAAAAGCAGAGAACATTGCAGTAGTTGGATTCTATGGAGATCGTCTCAAGATCGGTTATGGTTCTATGGGTGGCTGGGATCCCTTCGGACCAGAGAGGCTTATCACTCGCTCAGATGGCAATGTGCTTTTCGAATTGGATGATCAATCTGCCCTGGCTCTATACAAAAATTACCTTGGGGACCATGCAGAAGATCTTCCTTCCAGCGCGCTGCTCTTTCCCCTCAGCATCCGATCGAAAGATTACCCAGAGCAGCTGGTGCGGACGATCTTATCGATTGATGAAGATGCTGGCAGTATGATCTTTGCTGGCGATGTTCCCGAAGGAGCCTACGCACGTTTTATGAAAGCGAATTTCGATCGTCTGGTGGATGGAGCCTACGGTGCTGCCAAAACTAGCTTCGAAATCGGCGGCGAAGAATCCCCTGATCTGGCGATATTAATCAGTTGCGTAGGCAGGAAACTCGTCCTGCAGCAGATGGTCGAAGATGAGGTGGAAAGCGTGCGCGAGGTTTTGGGTGCGAGCACAACCCTGACAGGGTTCTACTCCTATGGCGAAATCTGCCCATCAGCTCCCAATGCCAATTGCGATCTGCACAACCAAACCATGACCATCACAACTCTCATGGAGAAATAGCAGGTGCACAGGTTACTCCAGCGTCAACTAAGGCGCTTCTTAGGATCAGATCAGGACATCCCTGAAGATTTAGTACGGCTCATCGAGGCAATCGATGCAGCCTATATTCAGGCAGATGACGACCGTGCCTTGCTTGAGCGTTCCTTGGAGCTTACCTCACAAGAACTGCTCGACCGCAACGAGCAACTGCGCATACGACGTGAAGAGCTTGAGAACATGGTCCGTGATCGCACTGCAGAATTGGAGCGGCGCACCATCCACCTCCAGACTGCGACCGAGGTTGCCCGCGATGCCACCACAACGCAAAACTTGGATGAGTTGCTCACCAACGCAGTTGAGTTAATTCGTCAGCGCTTCGATTTCTACCACACTGCAATTTATTTGATCGACGAACGCCAAAATTCAGCCATTCTGATGGCGGCAACCGGTAAAGCAGGACAGCAATTATTGGCAGAGGATTTTCGCCTGATCTTAGACGACACCAGTCTTGTCGGGCAGGCTACAGGCAGGGGAGAACCAAGCATTGACCTCAAAGTTGGCGTGGATGAAGAACACCCAGCAAATCCCTTATTTTCAGAGACACAATCCGAGGTAGCGCTACCCATGCGAGTGGGCGATCAAATTATCGGCGCACTCAACGTGCACAGCCGTGAAGAGGGAGCTTTCGATGTGGATATTGTTTCTGTCCTTCAAACCCTAGCCGACCAATTAGCCGTTGCTATTTCGAACACTCGCCTTCTGCGAGAGATGGGCCAAACTCTACGGGAGTTGGAAGTTGCTACTGGCAAATACACCCAGGATGCTTGGAAATCTGTTCTGCAACGTTCAGGGGGAACGCTGGGGTTTCGATATCGCGGTGCTGGTATCGAGCCAATCACAGATGATGGTCCTGGAAATGACCTAATAGCAATCCCTGAAACCGAGGCTGTCGAACATTCAAAACTGAGCGTTCCTATCCGCATGAGAGACCAGGTTATCGGCACACTCAATCTTCGACTCGAAGAGGACGAAACACTGTCCGAAACCACTGCCATAGCAGAGTCGGTTGCTGAAAGGATGACTCTGGCTATTGAAAACGCACGCCTATTGGAAGACACACAACGCCGTGCAGAACAGGAACGCACTGTTGCTGAAGTGACAACAAAAATCCGCCAAACCTTGAATATTGAGACCGTTTTGGAAACCGCTGTTAAAGAGATCGGCTTGGCAATGAGGCTGGCCGCCGTCGAGATCCATCTCGGTAACCCGCCACCAGATCCACAGGATAGCTAGAATGACCACTTCACAGGCCACATCACCAAAAGGTGATAAGGAAGTAAAGAGCATATCGGTCTTGCAAGAACAACTGATGCAGGGATTCCTGTATGCGATGTCGATTGCAGGGTTGCTCACTGCGGGTGTTGGCAGCTTTGAAGCAATCGAATCATCAAATGAGTGGCTCATCCCTCTGTATGGCATTTCATATTTAACTGTTTTGCTGTTCACTTTTTGGAAAGCACCAAGTTATCGACTGCGTTCCTGGTCCTTAGTATTTTTACTGTTCACACTGGGATTCACTGACTTTATCGCTGATGGACTAGGCGGCAGTGGGCGGCTCTTCTTATTATGCACAGTTTTCTTGGCGGGCATCTTACTGGGGCGACGAGAAAGCGTTCTAATGATGGTCGCTTCTTTTTTGGCGATGTTTGGGTACGGGCTGATCTTTTCAATGGGGTTTCTCGAAATTCCTGGCGAAGCGCGCTCATCGGAACCGCTAAGTTGGGTTATCAGCACTTTATCATTAACGATGATGCAAGTGCTAATCCACGTTAGCTTGAACTTTGTATTACCGCAATTAGGATCTATTCTCAATCAAAGCCATAAGCTCACCGAGGAACTCCGGGAATACCAACTCACCCTTGAGCAACAAGTCGAAGAGCGCACTGCCAGCCTTACAAGACGCAGTTCTCAACTGGAAGCCACTGCAACCATCGGACGCGAGATTGTCTCGATCCAGGATCCTGATGAGTTGCTTTCTCACGCTGTCCAACAAATATCCACGGAGCTGGGCTTTTATCATGTGGCAATCTATCTCGCCGATAAAGTGACCGATGACGTTGAGTTGAAAGCCGCTTCTTCTGAGGGCGGTCAACAACTGATCAGAAAAGGCTTTCGACTTCCAATTCAAGAAACCAGCATCGTTGGCTATGTTATGACTAAGGCAGAAGCTTACATCGCGCTCGATGTAAGGCAAGATTCAGTTTTCATCGCAGTTCCCGAATTATCAGGTACCCGATCAGAAATGGCTTTTCCTTTGATCGCGCGTGGGCAAGTGATAGGGGTGCTAGATGTACAGAGTAATGTTCCGAATGCGTTTGACCAGCAAGACAGCGCCATCATTCAAATTATGGCAGATCAACTGGCCATCGCAATCTACAACGCCCAACTGTACCAGGAATCCCAGACAAATCTACAGATCGTCCAACGTGCTTTCAGCGAATCTAGTAAGAAAGCATGGCAAGAATTTATCCGACGCAATCAACTAAAAAAACGCTATGACCCAAGAGGCATTCTAGGAGATGGTGACACCTGGGATGATCTCATGAAAAGTGCATATTTGCTGGGTGAACCAACTTCCAGCGAAAACAAGTTGGCCATACCTATCAAGGAACGTGGAGAGGTCATTGGCGTGATTCAAGCACACAAGCCTTTGCAGCAAGATTTCTGGAGCAAGGCTGATCTCGAACTAATGGGCACCCTCACAAACCAGCTCGAAGTCGCGCTGGAAAGTGCCCGCCTTTTTGAAGATACTCAACAACAGGCCGAACGCGAGCGCTTGGTGACAGAAATAACCACGAAAATTCGCGCCAACACAGACCCCCAGGCGATGCTCCAAACTGCGGTCAGCGAATTGCGCGAAGCACTGCGAGCAAAACGGGCCCAGATGTTCATCCAATCTGCCGAAGCAGAGGAGTAAGCTTGTCTTACATATCCGAAGTATATCGAAAACTGAAATGACTCAAATTATTGCAATTGCCAGCGAAAAAGGGGGCGTCGCCAAAACTACCACAGCCATCTCACTAGGAGGAGCGCTGGTCGAACTAGGTCAGGAAGTCCTGATGGTCGACATGGATCCCCAGGCCAGCTTAACACTTTCATTGGGAATTCCCCCTCACAAAGTGCGGCGCTCCATTGCAGATGTTCTCATTAACCTTGCCCCGCCAGTTAGCGTCAGCCGAGAGACCTCGATACCTGGCTTAGATCTACTACCTTCAAATTTCGAAATGGAACTGGCTGAACGGTTTTTGCCAATTCGAAAAGATTATAAGCATATTCTCAGAGAAACTCTACAGAGCGTGCGATTGTACGATACCATCATCCTCGATTGCCCACCATCATTAGGCGCAGTGACCTCGAATGCCCTCGTCGCGGCCGATATGCTCATTATTCCAACCCATCCAGAATACCTTTCGATTTATTCACTGCGTAATGTTCTCCGGGTTGTGCGTACTATTCGAGCTGAAGAAAATCCTACGTTGAACTACCGCATACTTATCACCATGCTCGATCAACGCGTAGGATCTCACATCACCCTTAGCGAGCAACTACGCTCTACGTTCAAAGGCGCTGTATTCAACACAACAATACAGGTAGATACGCGCTTACGGGATAGCACCATTGCGGGGGTGCCAATCACTCACTTTGCAAGGAATACCCGCAGCGCTGGGCAATATCGCGACCTGGCTCAGGAGTTACCAATATATGTCCGATCCGAAAAAGTTGAACAAGCGGCTTAGCGACTTGTTCGCCGATCTGGAAAAAGATATCACCCCACTGCCCGAAGATTCACATACTCTCCCCGGGTGGACCTGGATGGCTGACGCTCAGGGCAAGTATACACACTGTAGCCCAGAAATTGAAGAAATCTTAGGGTGCAAGGCTGCTGACTTTATCGGGGAATCTCTGACTACCTTCAGGTTGGTACCTGGAGTCCGGACGTATGTTGCAGCCTCTTTAGAGGCAAAACACGCTCAAAGCGAACTCACCCTCCAGTTTCTCGATGCGGACGATAACGCCGTTAACGTTCGCATGTACGTATTCTTTTCCCCAGCAGATGATGGGAGTGAAGAACACTGGCGCGGCTTCACCCAAATTATTGAAGGGGAAATTACCCAACCGAAACCATCGTCGATACCAGAAGCCTCGACAGCCACAGGCACTGTCAGCATCTCAACCCTATCCATACCCGATGGGGTTGCTATCGAGGGCGATCAAATCTACTCGGTTTCGTCACCCCATTCCCCAATTGGAAGCCAAAGTCTGGAGTCACGTAAGACAGTGGCCCATGAAGCATCCGAAAATCATCCAGCGGAATTAGCCGTACCTGTCGAACTCCAGGATCAAGCGCTGGGATTGCTAGAATTCATTGATGAAAACCCAGACCGACGTTGGAGTCTTGAAGAGCAGCGGTTAGTGGAGGAGGTCGCGGACCAATTATCCCTTGCTCTAGAGAATGCCCAACTATTCCAAACTGAGCAACGCCGGGCTCGGGAAATGGCGATGTTACACGAAGTCACCCTGGATATTGCCCAACAGCAGCTAGCCCTGGATTCTGTGCTCGATATCATGACACAGCGCGCCATGCAATTGCTCGACTCGGATGGCGGCGGGGTTTGGCTGTGGCGTGAAGAAGACCAAGAGCTCGAGTTGGTGATTACTTATCAGGTCGTAGATCATGATATCACGGGTCGTCGACTAAAATCTGGAGAAGGCTTAACTGGCAAGGCCTTCGTGGAACGAAGACTTCAAACGATTGATAATTATTACAATTGGCCAGACCGTTCATTGGCCTTTGAGGATGTTCCATTCCACTCGGGTCTTTCTGCGCCGATGATCGCTCAGAACCAGGTCCTAGGTGCCCTGGTATTATCGCGCAGCCAACCCAATCGCCCATACACAGGAAACGAGCAAAATCTGGCGCAATTGCTGGCAAATCAGGCATCTGCAATGATCTTGAACGCTACTTTGTTCGAAGAATCCCAGAAGCGTTCAGAGGAACTGGCGCTGATCAACCGCGTCGTTTCACAAGTTGCTGCTTCGCTTGACGTAAACGAAAGCCTGCAAGCGGTAACTGGCGAGTTAGCCAATGCCCTCGATGTGCAAGTAAATATTGCTCTGGTGAACCCTGATGAAGTGTCCTTAACAATGGTGACGGACTACTCCCCACGCCAAGAAAATCCTTTAGTCGTAGGCTATGAAATCCCGATTAAAGGCAACCCTTCGACGGAAAGAGTTTTCGAAACCAAAAAACCCATCATCATCGAAGACCCTCAAACAAACCCGCTCATTGCCTCCATCCATGACCTGATGCGCTCACTGGATGTTCAGAATATGGGCATTTTCCCTTTGATCCTCCAGGATGAGATTTTTGGAACTGTGGGCATCTATATCCTGGATGAAGGGCGCGTGTTATCCCAAACAGAAATCCAGCTTGTGGAGACCATCCTGGTTCAAGCGGCAACGGCCGTCCAGAAAGCACGGCTGTTTGAGCAAGTTCAAACCCGAAGCACCCAGTTACAAACTGCTGCGGAGATTTCTCGTGCAGCAAGCAGTTTCTTAGAACCGAATCCATTGATCATTCAGGCTGTAAATTTGATCCGGGACCGCTTCGATCTATATTATGCGGGCATTTTCTTAACCGATGAAGATGGTTCACTGACCGGAGAGGCTGGTAAATGGGCTGTATTGCGCGCAGGTACCGGTGAGGCTGGCAACATCCAGGTGGAACAAGGACATAAACTTGAGATCGGCGGTAGTTCGATGGTTGGCCAGGCCATCTCCACAAACCAGGCACGCATTTCTTTGTTGGCCCTGGACGAAGAACAGCGCTTTGTCAATCCTCTTTTGCCAGAGACACAATCTGAAATGGCCCTCCCGTTGATTAGCCGCGGCAAAGTAATTGGGGCCATGACAATTCAAAGTACCCAACAAGGCGCTTTTTCTGAAGAAGATATCTCTGTGCTCCAAACGATGGCAGACCAGGTTGCCAACGCATTGCAAAATGCCAACTTATTCGACCAGACTCAGCAGAACGCATCTGAACTATCGATTTTGAATGAAATGAGCCTGGCCTTGAGTCGCCAGATCGACATCAACGAAATCATTCAAACCATCTACCAATATACTTCTCAACTCATGGATACGAGTTTTTTCTTCGTCTCTCTTTATGATGCAAACGAAGAAATGATCTCTTTCCCTTTAGTAGTCGAGAATAATGCCACAAGCCAAATCCCCTCTATGAAAAAGCACCGGGGATTTACCCAACACGTCATCGACAGCAAAGAACCTCTGTTGATCCGTGATGATGTCGAAGGTGTCATCGCTACGTTGGGTCTTGAGGATATTATTGTTGGCGAAAGTGCCAAATCCTGGCTGGGCGTCCCGATGCTGATCGGTGATGAAGTGCTTGGTGTAATTGCTACCCAAAATGCTAACCATCCGAGAGTTTTCGACACTCACCACCAGGATTTGCTGGTATTGGTAGCCCGTCAGTCAGCTATTGCTCTTCAAAATGCCCAGCTTTTCGCCCAAACCCAGGACCATTTGGCCGACCTCTCTACAATACAAGAAACCACTGCCGGGCTAAGCGCCGCGCTGACCCTAAGTGGCGTTGTCAACACCTTGTTGGCATACATGACTTCGGCAATCCAAGCAGATTCGGCCAGCGTTTTCACTATCGATGAAGACAATTTGATCCGCATCGGTGTTTTTCCCAGTGGTGTAGAGGCGCCAGAGATTGGTGAGATCCTAAATCTCTCAGAGTACCCGCTGACTCAAAGAGCTATCAATTCTCAAGAACCATTCGCGGTGTCGGCGGATGATAATTTGCTTCAAGAACACGCCCAGGAAGCTTTTAAAGCTGCAGGGATTGCCGCTAACGCAACGATCCCTATTGTGGGCCCTGAAGGAGTCTTGGGAACAATATCGGTAAGCCGCAATCATCCAGCCGAAGTTTTTGATGAGAATGATCTCAATCTTATGGCTACGCTAGCAAACCAGGCTGCTGTAGCCATTCTCAACGCTCGCTCCTACGAACGGGTTCAGGAAGTTGCCGAGGAGATGTCCCTACTCTTCGATGTCAGCCGGGCGTTATCTTCGGGGCCCCTTGAAGTTGTCGATATCGCAACGACTGTAGCACGCAATTTCGTTGATGTAATGCAGATTCCAGAATGTTCGATCTCTTTGTATGACCCCACAACGAACAGCCTTGAAGTAATAGTTGATCTTGTTTCTCAAGATCAACAAGAAAAGATTATTAGGGAAGAACAAATCGGCATGGTTCACTCGCTATCCGATTTTCCAGCAACTAAACAAGTAATGCAAACGCTGCAACCTCTGGTGATTCACGCTAGTGATCCAGATGCTGACCCGGCAGAATTAGCATACATGCGTGAGTTCGAGACGACAACTATGGTCATTCTGCCATTGGCTATCAAGGGCCAGGCCATTGGTGTGCTGGAATTGGAAAGTTGGGATGAAGAACGAAACTATTCACAATCAGAGATAAATCTCGCCCTAACCCTTGCCAACCAAGCCGCAGTCGCCTTGGATAATGCCCGTCTTTACGAAGAACAACGCCAGATCACCGAACAGTTGCGTGAGTTAGACCAATTGAAATCGCAATTCTTGGCCAATATGTCTCATGAATTGCGTACACCACTAAACTCCATAATTGGCTTTTCACGCGTGATCATGAAAGGGATCGATGGACCGGTAACTGAACAACAACAACAAGATCTCTCAGCGATCTATAACGCTGGCCAACACCTCTTGAACATGATCAACGATATTCTGGATATCTCTAAAATCGAGGCTGGCAAGATGGAATTGGCTTTTGAAGATATTGAAGTATCGCAGATCATCGAAAGCGTGCTATCCACAACCCGGGGTTTGATTAAAGATAAGCCTGTTGATCTTCGCACGGATATTCCGGAGGCCCTGCCTTTCATCCATGCTGACCCCACCCGCATTCGGCAAATCTTGCTAAACCTGCTTTCGAACGCGGCCAAATTCACCGACGAGGGGAGCATCACGGTTGCTGCAAAAGAGCAGGTTGGCGCGAACGGACGTCCAGAAATCTATATTGGCGTAATCGACACCGGTGTTGGAATTGCAGAGGAAGATCAGCAGGATCTCTTTGAGCCGTTCACACAAGTCGATGGCTCAGCTACACGCAAGACAGGTGGTACAGGTTTGGGGCTTTCGATTACACGTTTGTTGGTTGACCTGCACGATGGGGATATCGGTATTGACAGCACCCCAGGCGAAGGAAGCACATTCTTCTTCACCATACCTATCCTCCCCGAGGAAAAAGAGAAGGTCTTCGCGATCGATGGAGATCCTCAGGTAACGGAGTTGTACCAACGCTATCTTGCGGACACAAATTTTCAAATCATCTCCGTACTACTGCCCAACGAGGCGGTAAAAATGGCTCGTGAATTGCGCCCGTTTGCCATCACGCTAGATACAAACCTTCCAGACCACGACGGCTGGGAGATCTTCAACGCCCTTCGACAAGATCCAGATACAAAAGACATCCCGATCATGATTTGCAGCTTGCAGGATGTTTCAGAGAAGGCCAAAAATGCCGGTGCGGTCGATTATCTACCCAAACCTATTCTCAAAGACGATTTGGTCAATGCTTTGAGCCGCATCCAAATTGACGAAGAATAGCTGCGAATAAATCATCTGGAATGGGGACTGTGTGCGCTGTCCTTCTCACAGCCCTTCTTTCCTACGAAAAAACTTACTTCAGGAGATCTATTTGTATTCACACGTCATTGCTGAATGCCTGGACTGCGGGCATCAAAGCTCATATTCACCTAAAGATTCCACCTGCCCCGCTTGCGGTGGTGGGTGGAGAGAAGCGCGTTATGATTACAATTTAATTGGCAAAAGGATTCTTAAAGAACTTCCCAGGCGACCATTCAACATCTGGCGCTATCATGAACTTTTGCCAATCCAAGAACCTCACCCAATCATTAGTATGGGAGAGGGTGGCACTCCCCTTCTCAAAGCGACCAATTTGGGGACCATGCTGGGGATTCCCAATTTATTCATCAAGGATGAACGCCAAAACCCTACAGGATCGTTTAAAGATCGTCAGGCTTCCATAACCGTCACATCCCTTAAAGAAGCTGGAATCACAGAAACGGTGCTGGCTTCAACTGGCAATGTGGCGATTTCTTACTCTGCATATACATCTCGGGCAGGGATCAAACTCTGGGCATTCCTCACCAGCCTGGTGCCATCGGAAAAAATGCGTGAAGTGGCCATCTATGGCACCCAGGTGATCAAAGTCACCGCAACATATGACCAGACAAAGAAACTGGCATCGGAATTCGCTGACCAGCGTCATCATGGCTCTTATCTAGATCGCGGTGTCCGCTCGATCCCGGCATTGGAAGCCATGAAAACCATTGCCTTTGAGATCAGCGAGCAATTGACCTCTATGCTGGAAACACGACTCAAAGGGTCTCAAGTTCCTTGGGTGGTGCCAGATTGGTATATTCAAGCAGTCAGCGGAGGTCTTGGTCCTGTAGGTGTGCTCAAGGGTTTTATTGAACTCAGAGAGATGGGGTTGATCGACCGCGTCCCCGCCATTGCCAACATCCAATCGGAGGGCTGTGCGCCGATGGTTCACGCCTGGAAACAAAAAAAAGATGTCGCAGATCCTGTGAAATCTCCGCGCACTCATATTGCTACCTTGGCCACGGGTGACCCTGGTCATACGTATACAATTCTGCAGGAACGGATGCTCCAAGAAGGTGGCGGCACTTTCGAGAGTGTCACCGACGAAGAAGCTTTTCGCGCCATTCACGTCCTGGCCAAGATGGAGGGGTTGTCCATGGAGCCCGCCTCTGCAGTTGCATTTGCAGGACTGATCAAAATGGTTCGCGCGGGACAGATCAAACCCAATGAAGTAGTTGTCGTCAATATGACCGGCCATACGATGCCTGTTGAGAAGATCATCCTGGGGGAGGGTTGGGTGCAGGATGTTGAGATTCCCGAGAAGCCCCCGGAGGAAAAACCCGAAGAGGGTTTGCTCTCTGCCTTGAGCAGGATCACGCCCAAACGGTATTCCAGCGTGGCAATCGTCGACGATCACGAACACGCCCGACGCCTGATCCGCAGGATTCTGCAATCCCAGGGCGAATACACAATTTTCGAAGCCGCCAATGGCAAGGAAGCTATCGAACTGGCTCATAAAAAAGAGCTTGATTTAATCATCTTAGACCTGATGATGCCCGAATTGGACGGCTTTGCTGTGATCGATGCTTTGAAAGCCGATGAAAAGACAGCTTCAATTGCCGTTATCGTGGTCACAGCCAAAACACTGACCCCAGATGAAAAGGCCCGCTTGAGGGGACGCATCCATACGCTGATGAAAAAAGGAGAGTTCTTAAACGAGGAGTTGGTTACAGAGATCGACTCTTTGTTGATGAACGAATCAAACTGAAATTGTAATGGCCAATTTACGCACGAAAGGGATCATGGCAGCACTTTCATCGGCTGTCTTCTTAGGAATGGCGCCTGTCTTTGGGCGGCGCGCTATTCTGTTGGGGGCTGCACCTCTCACGGTTGTGGCGATCCGAACGATTTTGGCAGCGTTGGTGTTATTGTTGATCATCGTCATCTTCAAACGCCAATACCTGTATATTTACCCCGCTGGGTTGCTTGGCTGTCTTTTAGCCGGGTTCATCAATGGCCTGGGTTCGTTGTTCTATTACAGTGCTTTGGGTAGGATCGATGCGGGAGTAGGTCAGCTTCTTTATTCGCTCTATCCCCTCTTTGTGGCCATATGGCTGTTCCTGGATAAACAACCCCCCAGCCGGCTGACCCTATTCCGGTTGGGATTGACCATTCCGGCAGTATACTTACTAACACAGACCGGCTTGAAAGAGATCGATCCTATTGGGGTTGTCCAAATGTTGATCGGTTCAGCCCTCTATGCGTTACACTTACCAATCAACCAGCGCGTGCTATACGACATGCCCGCGCCTACAGTGACTGTTTATACTCTGCTGGCGATGAGTGCCGTTGTGTTGCCAACACTCTTCTTTGCCCCCAATAATGTCATCCCTACAGAGATGAATGTCTGGTTGCCCATGATCGGGTTAACTCTGGTGACTTTCTTGTCTCGGTTGACCCTCTTTTTTGGCGTAAAGCACATCGGTGGAATGCAAACTGCCATCCTGGGATTGAGCGAAGTGCTGATCACCTTGATCATGGCTCAAGTTTGGTTGGGGGAGACACTCGGCATCTGGCAATGGATCGGAACCATTCTATTATGTTTGAGTCTAGTGCTGATTGGTGCAGAAAAAACTCCCCCGAAGAAAAGCTCTCCGGGGGGTTGGCTAAGCTGGTTAAGTCACCCCACTATCTCGAGTGAAGTTCCCTGGAACCCACATGAGTGACCATTATTCGGGGAGATCAGCATCGAATACGTATCCAATCCCCCTTACGCTTGAAATCCACTTCTCTCCTTTGGGGAAAGAAGAGAGCTTACGACGCAATCTACTGATAAGCGGTCGCAGTACCTCAGGAGCTTCCCATTCAGGGACCTCATACCCCTGCACCAAAAATACAAGATTGCCATGAGACATCACCCGTCCCCAGTTTGTGACAAAGATCTCTAGCAATTTGCCTTCAGTCGGTGTCAGACGCTCTTTGACGGGTCCGCGCCACATCTCTCGTCGAGCCAGATCAAGGCTAACGCCTTCGGGCAAGGGGACAACTTGGCGTTTCGGTTTCGGCGGGGCAGTAATCCCCTCAACGTCTTTCAACTGCATGACCGAGTCCTCAATCTGCCCTAACAGCATGCGCTTGCGCTTGGCCTCGTCACGCTGTGCTAAACCGCTTGCCACGCTGCTGAGCACGTCCTGACCGCTGGGAGGTTTCATCAAGTAATCATGAGCGTCATATCGCAAAGCTTCAACAGCAGTATCCAACGAACCGTGTCCGGTTAGCATAACAACCTGAGTATCTGGTGAAATCTCTTTTGTTTTCTTCAAGACTTCAATTCCATCCATACCTGTCATACGGATATCCAACAACATCAGGTCGATTTCGTGGGAGGCAAGCGTTTCTAGAGCTACTTCCCCAGCTTCTGCAGTTTGCACATCATATTTCTCGATACGCAAAATCTCAGAGAGCGATTTCCTGGTAATCTCGTCATCGTCAACAATTAGAATTCTAGCAGCCATAATGAGCCTCCGTCTTTTCAAATTCACGAACATGCCTACGGAATGGTATGCCTCTCAATTCTACATTTTACAAAGACTCATTCCTGATAAGCAATTATGCATTCAACAAAAGAATTCCTGACATTCTACTATTTTGCTGATATTCTAAAAAGATATTATATATGAAATTTCGCGAACCGGGGTCCGAATCTGGTCAACAACCTCACAATGTTGTTAGGCTGAGGTTGCATTACCCACAGATAACGTCCATGCTAGGCTCCACGGCAATCGTGATATACTTCCCAAAACGGCTCAATTGGAATCTAATTAATTCTTCTTCAGGAGAAAAATATCATGAAAGATTTTCTGACCGTCGCTGACTATTCATCCGATTCTCTGCAAGAATTGCTCGATTCAGCAGTGCAACTCAAAGATGAATGGAAACATGGTGGCAACCAGCCCATTTTCAAGAACAAAGTACTTGCAATGATCTTTCAGAAACCCAGTCTGCGGACGCGCGTATCTTTCGATATGGCCATGCGCCATTTCGGCGGTGATGCCCTTTATCTCTCTCCCGCAGAGATTGGCTTAGGCAAACGCGAATCGATTGCCGATGTTGCGCGTGTGCTTTCAGGTTATGTAGATGTAATCATGGCGCGCGTTTTTGATCACGCCCATGTTGAAGAACTTGCTGAATGGGCAGATATTCCGGTAATTAATGGCTTGAGCGATTACAACCATCCCTGCCAAGCTATGGCCGACGCGCTGACGATCTATGAAGAATTTGGGAACATGAAAGGGCTTAACGTTACATACGTAGGTGATGGGAACAATGTCGCCGTTTCACTTTTGCATATTTGTGCTAAATTGGGCAGCAACTTCGTCATCGGTAATCCAGAAGGATACGATATGCCCGTTGAGGCCATCGAATTGGGGCGAAAATTCGCAACAGAAAGCGGTAGCACAATCACCCTACGAAACGATGCATATGAAGCGGTGAAAGACGCCGATGTGATCTATACCGATACCTGGACCAGTATGGGGCAGGAAGAAGAAACCAAGAATCGCCAGCAGGTCTTTCCACCTTTTCAAGTAAATGAAGCCCTGGTTGCCGCAGCCAAAAAGAACGTTATCGTGATGCACTGCCTCCCTGCACACCGCGGTGAGGAGATAACCGATGAGATCGCCGATGGGCTGCACTCCAGGCTATTCCCGCAAGCCCATAATCGACTGCACGCGCAAAAAGCGATCTTAGTGAAGTTAGTTGGGTAGTTGGTTTGGTAGTCGAATCTCTAGATAGAAAATCTCTCGAAGCACAATGGATTTTGGGAACTCCAAAACTACCAAACTATTAAACTAACAAACATTGACACTAACGAACGAGGTACTTTATGAACATATGTATTCCTAAAGAACGCCGAGATTCGGAATTTCGAGTGGGATTGACCCCAGCAGCTTTTCGTCTGCTCCATGATGCTGGGCATACTTGCTATATCGAGCACGAGGCTGGCCTGGGCAGCGGCTTCAGTGATTATGATTACCAACAGGCTGGTGGCCAAATCGTCTACAGTGGCGAGGAAATCTATGGACGTGCAGATCTTCTCATCAAAGTTGCCCGGCCAGTCCAAATCGAATTCGATTGGATGCGAGAGGAGCAAATCGTCGCAGGGTTCTTGCACTTGGTGGCCGGACAACCCAGTAAGATCGAAGCCCTGTTAGAGAAAAAGATCACGGCCATCGGGCTAGAGATCATCCAAGATGAAGATGGCACGCTGCCAGTGATGACCCCAGTGAGTCAAGCTGGGGGGCGCATGGTCCCTCAAGTCGCGGCCACTCTTTCTCAGAATAATTTTGGGGGCAAAGGCATCCTGCTCGGCGGAGTTCCAGGCGTGCCCCCTGCAGAGGTGGTCATCCTAGGCGGGGGTACCGCAGGTAATGCCGCGGCACGCAATTTCCTCGGCCTGGGTGCAGCTGTTTATGTCCTTGATCAAAATCTAGAAAGGTTACGCGACATTGATCGCAGGTTCGAGGGGCGAGTGGTCACAATGGTATCGCATCCTTTCAATATTGCTCGCGTTTGCCGGTTTGCAGATGTTTTGGTTGGTGCAGTATTGATCCCGGGAGCACGCGCACCCATGTTGGTCACTCGCGAGATGGTCAAATCGATGCGCCCTCGCTCGGTGGTTATCGATCTCTCCATCGATCAAGGAGGCTGCATCGAAACCAGCCGGCCAACCACCCACAGCAATCCAACATACATCGAAGAGGAGATCATCCATTATTGCGTGCCAAATATTACCGGTGTCTTAGGGCGCACCGCCACACATGCCCTCAATAATGCCTCCTGGCCATTCATTCGGCTAATTGCCGAGATAGGGTTGGAAAAAGCTTTGGAGATGAAGCCCAGCCTCAAGCGAGGCCTCTACACCCATCAAGGAGAGATCCTGCAAAGCACCTTGCAAGATTCTTTGGAAGGGAGGCTCTAGCGCTATGAGTTGGGTTGAACAATACAAGAATAAAGTCGTTACGGCGGATGAAGCCGTCAAAGCTGTCCAATCGGGAAACCGAATCTTCTTGACCGGAAACTGCTCTGTACCTTCTACGGTCTTGGCAGCCATAGTAGATTATGCCCCCAATGTGGAAGATGTAGAAATTTGCCAGGCGTTGACCATCGGTTCGGCTGATTATGTGAAACCCGAAATGGAAGGGCACCTGCGAGTGAACACGATGTTCATCAGCCCCAACAATCGGGAGGCCGTTCAGGCGGGTCGGGCGGATTTTACGCCGGTACTGCTCTCGGAGTTTACCCTGCTCTTCAAAGAAGGCCATCTACCCGTTGACATCGCCCTGGTGCACCTCTCCCCACCCGACGAACACGGCTTTTGCAGTTTTGGCATCGAAGTTGGGTTGAGTAAAAGCCCTGCAGAATCGGCAAAGATTATCATCGCCGAGGTCAACGAGCAGATGCCACGCACCTTAGGAGACTCCTTTATTCACGTCAGCAAGCTAGACTATATCGTCCCGGTCAACTATGATCTCCCAGAACTGGGAATGGGGAGCGAAGGCCCCAGCGAGGTTGTCGAGAATATTGCCAGTCACATCGCCGATTTGATCCCAGATGGCGCAACCATGCAAATGGGCATCGGCGCCATCCCCGACGCGGTGCTTAAATACCTGTACGATAAAAAGGATCTTGGCGTCCATACCGAGCTCTTCTCAGATGGCGTCATCGATCTGGTCAATGCCGGGGTGCTGACCAACGCGCAGAAAACCCTTCACCAAGGCAAGATCATCGCAGGCTTCATCATAGGCACCAAAAAGCTCTATGAATGGGTCCACAACAACCCGCTGATCGAATTCCATCGCACTGAATATGTCAACGATCCTTTCGTGATCGCCAAGAACGACCGCATGGTGGCGATAAACTCCGCCATTGAGGTCGATCTCACCGGGCAAGTTTGTGCGGACAGTATTGGACCGAAACTATATAGTGGTGTTGGTGGCCAGTTAGATTTCATCTACGGGGCCTCCCTTTCAAAAGGTGGTGTGCCCATCATCGCACTACCCAGCAAAACCAAGGACTTCAGCCGCATTGTGTCGATGCTCAAACACGGCGCCGGGGTTGTCACCAGCCGTAACCACGTTCATTACGTGGTCACAGAACACGGCGTCGCAGATCTATATGGCAAGACCATCCGCCAGCGAGCTCAAGCGCTGATCAATGTTGCTCATCCCGAATTTCGTGATGAGCTGAAAAAGCAAGCCCAAGAATTGAATTACATCTAGCTTGGAGTACCCCCATGAACCGCCGCGCTAAAATCGTTGCCACCATCGGCCCAGCCAGCCAGGATGAACACGCCATCCAGCGTCTGATGTCCGCGGGGATGAATGTCGCACGAATCAACTTTTCGCATGGCAATTATGACGATCACGCGCTGTCCATCGAACGATTGCGCCAGGCATCTCAGCAGCTCGATCAGCCAATTACCATTTTACAAGATTTGCAGGGGCCCAAAATCCGCACCGGAGAACTCTCCGAAGGCAAAGCGAAATTGGTCGCCGGTCAAACACTGACCTTGACAGTTGAAGACGTTCCAGGAGACGCCCAGTGTGTCTCGGTAGATTACCCCGATCTTCCCCACAGCGTACAAGTTGGCGGCGGGATCTTGCTCGATGACGGCAATCTTGAATTACAGGTCAAATCTGTGGGAAAGCAATCCGTAGAGACCGAGGTGATCTTAGGAGGCACGCTCAAACCCAATAAAGGAGTCAACCTGCCCGGGGCAGACCTGACCCTCCAGGCCTTCACTGAGAAAGATAAAGCCGATTTGGCGTTTGGTCTCGAGCAAGATGTGGATGCCATCGCCCTATCCTTCGTGCGTTCAGCGGAAGATGTCAGTCGCTTGCGAAGAGCTATCGCCAGTCAGGCTATCGATCAGTGTAACATCCCCATCATTGCAAAACTAGAACGCCCCGAGGCCTTAGACAATTTACATGAGATCATGCACGCGGCCGATGGCGTAATGGTGGCACGCGGCGATCTGGGGGTTGAAATGCCCCCCGAGCGTGTGCCCATCGAGCAAAAACGCATCATCCATATGGCCAACCGTCACGCCAAGGTAGTAATTACAGCAACGCAAATGCTAGAGTCGATGATGAATAACCCGCGCCCTACCCGAGCGGAGGCATCCGATGTGGCCAATGCCATCTTCGATGGCAGCGATGCCGTGATGCTTTCAGGGGAGACCGCGGTGGGGCGTTACCCGATCAAATCCGTGGAAATGATGAGCTCGATCATCTGCCAGGCTGAAGCGCACATGCGCGATTGGGGACATGAAGAGATCCAGATTAGCGCAGATCTGCCGCGTGACGACGCGCTCTTCATCACCCGAGCGGCCAACGAAATGGCGCTCGAAAAAGACGTCGCTGCCATCGCAGTGTTCACTCAGAGCGGCCGAACAGCGCGCCTGATGTCGAAAGCACGCCCTGGTGTACCCATTTTGGCATTCTCTCCACAGGAATGCACGTACCGGCAAATGAGCATTATGTGGGGCGTGACCCCACTCCTGGTGCCCCAATCTGAAACGGTCGAAGATATGCTCGCGCATGTCGAGGCGGCGATGATCTCTGAAACCTCCATTCGTCCTGGTCAGGAAGTCGTACTGATTGCAGGTTTCCCTATCGGGGCACAGGGACCGGCAAATTTTGCCTTGCTGCATACAATAGGGAAACGATAGGCTGATTTCCAAACTCTCACCATTCACATGACTCACCCACCAAAACTCTCTACACGCTTCGAAGAAGCCCTCATTTACGCATCAAAATTGCATGCAAAGCAGACCCGCAAAAGAACGAATATCCCTTATTTAGCTCATTTATTGAGCGTCACTGCCCTGGTGCTGGAATGCGGCGGGAGCGAAGACGAAGCGATTGCCGCTCTTCTTCACGATGCAGTTGAAGATCAGGGCGGGCTTGACATCCTTGTGGAAATCCGCACCCGTTTTGGAAAGCTAGTGGCTGAGATCGTCGATAGCTGCACCGATACTTACGATGATCCCAAACCACCCTGGAAGGAGCGCAAAGAAGCCTACATCACTCACCTACAAGAAGCTTCTCCTGCAGCGCGGCGCGTTTCCCTGGCCGACAAACTGCACAATGCTCGCTCCATCCTGCGCGATCTCCGGCACGATGGTGATGAAACCTGGGAGAAGTTCAACGGGGGTAAAGAAGGCACACTTTGGTATTACCGGACCCTGCGTGATACATTCAAAGCACTGGATAACAATTTCATGGTGGACGAATTGGATCGAGTTGTAAACCAAATCAATGATTTAGCCCAAAGTACCACGCATGGGAATTCTTAGGAAAATCAACACGAAATGACGAAAAATTTATCACTCGACGAATACCAATCCCTGGCATCTCGTACAGCAGGCGCTGGCGGAGAGGGTCAACAACGGTTGATCATTGCAGCCTTAGGGTTGGCTGGAGAAGCCGGAGAGTTTGCCAATATGGTCAAGAAGCTTACGGCTCATGGACACGAGATTTCACCTGAAATTCTGGCAGACGAGCTCGGGGATGTGATGTGGTATGTTGCAGAAGCGGCGACTGCAATCGGCGTCTCACTAGGTCAGATCGGCGACACCAATGTAGCAAAACTTCGCAAGCGTTATCCAGAGGGGTTCAGCCAGGAGCGCAGTATCAACCGCAAAGAGTGAGATGCAGGACGCGGGTTGCTTGAAGGCAACCCGTTTACTAAGGCAAAGGAGCTACCCATGTCTCACAACGCTGAAATCAAAAATTTTCTGGTCCGGCATCTACAAGCCATTATGGATAACGATGTCGATACCTACCACGAGACCACCAGCGCTGATCTGACATTGTACGAGTGGTGGGTGACTCCTCACCGCATCGATGGGCTGCCTTTCCATGATTTCATGATGACGGAATCAGAGCGCCGCGGCAAAGTCTTTGGCTCGGAGGTCGAAGGGGGAGTGAAATCCGACAAACCATCCACTCGCTTCGATCTGGCGAACCTGCACATCCAGGAATTCGGCGAAACGGCCATCGCCAGCTACACGCTCTTGCTCAGCAGCGGCCTTCCTGAGGGTGTCAAAGTTGCTTCTCACAATGAGAGCCGGGTGATGGTCAAAATCGAGGGAAACTGGCAAGTGGTGCACGTGCACAAATCCCCGAGCTGGCAGGCTCCACATATGCCGGAGACCTCTGAGTGAAGCGATACCTCTTCATCCTGAGTCTCATTTTGAGCCTCTGCGCCTGTACCACAACGGACATTCCACAACCGACGCAGGAAAGCTTGCCAACCCATACCCTCGCAGCTGTAGCTGCTGTGGAGCCTACTCAGAAACCGACGACTGTCTCTAAACCGGAATTTCCAATTGCATTTGGCTATACGCATTTGATGGCTGATGGGAATCATCTACTGGAGGGACGCGGCAGTTTGCCAGCCGGCACTTCGATCGAGGTAGGTTTGGACGGGACTCCGGTGTGGGTGGTCGCAGTACCCTATGAGGACACCAGCCTTTGGGCCATAGTCCTGGAAGACGGTCGTGTGCAAGCTTTTTGGGTCAACCCCAGGGAAGTACGCGACGCGCAAATCACGCCAAACCAACTCCCCCCAGGATCCCCGCCGCTCCTGTTCATTGAACAGGGCATCCCTAAACTGAGTACAATCCCCTCCGCAGAACAATCCCCAAACACACATCCCGTTCACCTGCCATCACAGGGGCAGCGCGCCTTTATCCAATCTGATGGATCATTAGTCCTGATGGATGCGTTCGATCAAATTGCGGCTTCCCTGGCCATTGACGCGCTCCCGGATGCGCGCATCCTCCGCGCTGACTCTGGGAGACTGTTGGTCCTCAGCGGACCCACGACAAAATACGATCACGGCGTCTTGGGAGACAAGATCGAGGCTACCGGCATCACTCTGGTGGCAACATCGCCAGATCCTCGAGTTATCAACTCAATTCCAGTTCCAGATGGTCAAGTCATCGAAGGGATTGCTCCCATCTGGGTTGACCTAACCGGCGATGGAGTGCGAGAGATTATCGTCACCCTCAGCGATGGCATCAACGGTGCGCAAATAGTCGTCTATTCAGAAAGTGGCGAGCAGATCGTCGAAGGGAATGCCATCGGGCTTGGCTATCGATGGCGCCACCAAATTGCCGCAGCCCCCTTCGGTCCCAAAGGTGAGATCGAAATCGTCGATGTTCTCACTCCCCACATTGGCGGTACAGTGGAGTTCTTTCAGATTGATGGAGAGCGATTATCGAAAGTAGCCCAGGTAAGTGGGTACACTTCGCATGTACTTGGATCACGAAACTTGGATATGGCTGCGGCAGGCGATTTTGATGGGGATGGCCAGTTGGAGTTGTTGCTGCCAAATCAGGAACGCAATCAGCTTGGCGCAATTCAGCGGACCCCGGAGGGTGCCAATGTGGTTTGGAGTTTACCGATTGGGGGGATAATGAATACCAACCTGGGTGCAGTCACCCTAAACAACGACACAATCATTATTGGAGTAGGACGAACGGATAATTCGTTTAAGCTCTGGCTGCCTTAACTACACAGAGAACTTGACGCAATCACGTCCCGCTTGTTTGGCAACATAAAGAGCAGAATCTGCCAGGTCAAGTAACGTAGCCAGGTCTGGGATATCATCCGAAAATTCAGCTACGCCCAGACTGATAGTCACAGATAGGTCTCCCACCGTCGTCTTGAAAGTATTTTCTTTGATGAGCTGTCTCAGGCGCTCAGCGGTGATACAGGCTTCCGACAGTTGAGTTTCTGGCAATACAACCGCGAACTCCTCACCCCCATACCGTCCAAGAATATCGAATTCGCGAATACCAGAAAGGCTCACTTGCGCCAACTCCCGCAGAACTTGATCGCCAACGCTGTGACCATATGTATCATTGACTTTTTTGAAATTGTCGATATCGAGCATGATTGCGGATAAAGAATGTCCGTATCGACGGGCACGTTCAATTTCGAGGCGGCCAAGTTCGAAGAAATGTCGCCGGTTGTGAATCCCTGTTAGCTCATCTGTGGTTGCTAGCCACTGGATCTCTTCGAAAAGACGGGCATTTTCAATTGCAATTGCTGCCTGATTTGCAATCGTTTCCAGAATGCCGATATCGCGATTGGAGAAATCTGGTTGGTCATCTCGGTTGACAACCGAGATCGATCCGAGAACATTACCGCGATATATCAAAGGAACAATGACAACAGAGCCAAAGCCGGCATCTGATCTACGTTTCTGTGCTATTTCGCTTTCACGTGGATCTGGGGAGCCCTTTGGCGAAAAAGCAGGCTCTAATTCCCTGATCGACCACCCCGTCAAGCCATCCATTAGCTCATCGAAATCTGCTAATTCAATATCATCTATTGCAGCTCCCGCTATCACAGTTTCAGTGATATTCGACTTCTCCATATCGAGAATATTCAAGGCTGCCAGATGAGCTGGCAGGAATTGTGAAATATTATCAACTAAATTCTGTAAAACCTCCCAAAGGGTCTCTGAATGAATGAGCGCCTGAGCAATATGATAAAGTACCTGAGTTTCAGCAAGTGTTGATTGCGTGTTTCCAAATAAACGCGCATTGTCGATGGTTATAGCCACCTGATCAGCAAATGCAGTAGCAATACGGATATGCTCTGAATCAAAGAAATTCGGTTCGCTGTGATCGATTGCTAACATGCCAATAACTTTATCGCGAACTCTCAAGGGAACTCCCAACCAAGACCGAATTCGACTATGAGGTTCTAAATTAAATACACTCTGGTACTCACTGGTTTGATCGAGAATTAGGGCTTCGCTCTGATTAATAACAACTGAATTTGGGTTATCACCAGGGATGGGAAACTGTATTCCAAGAACCTTGTTTGGATCGGGCCAGCCACGCCCTCCAACAATCTCAAGATGCCCACCTTCCAACAATTGCACTGAAGCGCTGTCGTAGGGCACAACACGTTCCAATTGCACCAAGATCTTGTTAATGGCTTCGTCCTGATTAAGCGATCCCGCAACTACAGCACTGGCCTCTCGCAATGTCTCAGCTTCAATGCGAAGGTACCGTTCCGCTTCGAACAAGCGCACATTTTCTATTGCCAACGCAGCTCTCTCAGCAAAGATGCCCATCAGTCGCTCGTCATCATGGTCAAAGGCATTCAATTCTGTACTTTGAACATCGATCACACCAATAACTTCATCACCCTTCTTGAGAGGGATGGCCAACTCTGAACGGGCATCTTTCCAATTCGGAACATAATCTAGTTCTTCACGAACATCTGAGATGTTGATGATTTTGCCTGTCCGTAAAGCACGAGGCACCAATCCATCCCCATCAAGCGTTAAGACACCCTTCGAGACTTCATCTGCGTAGGGACCTTGAACGGCAATCCGCCTGATCGCATTTGTGCCGGGTTCTGTAATAAGAATGCTGCAATTGGATTTCCCAAACTCTGCCAAAACC
>CAYWIC010000078.1:0-23140 GCA_964458115.1 uncultured Anaerolineales bacterium
CCAGTAACACCGGATTGGGATGCGAGATGAAATTGAGTAACAACCCCAAGGATCGAGGAAACATAACCATCATTGTTATCTGGCTGTTGTTGTACGCGTAATGCGAAGACATTCGGAACATAGACACCCCGAACAACACTCGCCTCACCATTGCTAACTGCTGTATGGAAATCCCCATAACGCGGGATGGTTGTCACGGATTCTTCCACCCCAGGTTCACCCGAAACTGGAATAGAATACATCTGGGATGTGGGCAACACTAGGATTAGAATAAATAGGAATACTAACGTGATGGATTTGCAGAGGGATAAAATTCTTTTTCCGTTCATGGATGCTCTGGTACCAATAAAAAAAGCGAAGCATTTCTGGAGCTGAAAGTACCGATTTTCAATTGGTTTTTCTCTAATTGCTTCGTAATTATACTATATTGGATACATTTTGTCTAAATAAATCACCAAAAAATAATTGTGATATTTATTTGGTTAGCTATCCAGCGGATCAGCGATTACAAAAAGTCGGCCCCAGGTGAGATTGTTATCCTTAGTAATACACGTTTGGAAGGTGACATGGTGCGCACCGGTATACACCCGATTGAAGAGATCAGTTGACGAAAATCGCTCATTTGTTTCAAGGTTATGGAAGTCACTGTAGATGCTGTCAGGGTCTAAGGCTTGATACTGTTGAAGATCACGCACAATGTAATGTTTCTCGCTTCCGTCGCCATACACGATTATGATCTTTTGGCCGATTTCCAATTCGAAGAATAGCCGGCCTGAAAGGTAATTGTGTGCGATCAATCCAGTCGTACCCGATTGGGCGGCCATACGAAATTGTGCAACAATCCCAGCGGATGATGGGACATAGCTGACATTGTTTTTCGGCTGCTGTTGAACCCGTAAGGCCAAAATGCCAGGAACATAGACTCCCCGGACTACATTTGCATCGCCATTTTTGACCGCGTTGACAAACGCTTCATAGGAGGGCAGTGTGATTGATGGAAACTTAACAGATGGTTGACCGGAAATCGGGATAAACTCTGTTGAGTTTATATTTTGGGCTGCTGCGAAAACCAACACAAATATTATGCAGAACGATGTTTGCAGGGAAAATATATGTCTTTTTATCATAATCGGCTCCAATCCGAAAAAGGAGCCGATCATCACGGGGACACAAAAGGCCTGGTGTGGGTACCAGGCCATAATGGAACAAGACTCAGAATGAGTCAATAAATGCATCTTCGGCGGCCCGGCAGTCTTGGCAAATAAATGCTGTAGACCCAAGGCTTTGCGTCACCGGTTTTCACCGGATTTGCCTTTATCGAATGGTTCTATTTTTTATTCTGCGATACGAATCGATATTCTGTTTTCTAGATTGTTGGACGAAATCGTCCTAACATCATTCGATTGATTCGTTCCTTTCCGTGACTGAGCTGTAATAATATTTCTGACCTATACCTGTTATCAGCAGATTTGACTGAAAGTTTAGGCTTTTAGTGTTAATACCACGTAAATTCCGATGAACAAGCTTCCTGCCATTGTGCAAGCTTTCTCGGTATCGCCGTGAGACTTTTCAGATTTAGATGTGAGTAGGGTGCTCCGAACTCCACCCACCCCGCAATCTGTTGAATCAACCTGGCAATTCCAAGATAAACCTTGCCTATTCAGATTGCTCAATATAGAATCACGTTATGGTTGAGGAAAACGTCACTCCCGTTCGTAAGCAATATCTGGATATAAAAAATCAATATCCCAACGCAATCGTTTTTTTCCGCCTGGGGGATTTCTACGAAACCTTTGATGAAGATGCCCACATAGTCTCGAAAGAATTAGATATCGTCCTGACTTCCCGCAATGTGGCCAAGGGGACGCGTGTGCCTATGGCTGGGATTCCCCATCATGCCGCCGAAAACTATTTGGGGCGTTTGATCAACAAGGGTTTTCATGTAGCCATTTGTGAACAGGTCGGCACCGAGCCGATCAATGGTCTTATGCCGCGTGATGTTGTGCGTGTAGTCACACCGGGGACAGTAGTCGAGCCTGGTTTGCTACCTGGGGATGCCAATAACTACCTCGCCAGCATAGTGGTTGATGAGAAGCGAGCTGGGGTGGCATACGTCGATATCACCACCGGAGAATTCGCCGCGACAGAATTGAGTAGTTCCAGTGTGGATATTCAAGAAGTCCTGCGCGCGGAGCTCGTGCGCCTCTCCCCCGTGGAGATCTTATACCCAGATTCACACTCCTTTTCCAATGGTCTTTTAGGCCATCTGACACCGTGGCCTTCTTGGCGCTTTGAGCAGGCGCGCTGCGAGCAGGCATTGCTGACGCAATTCAAGGCTGCCTCACTGGACGGCTTTGGTGTACGTGGCCTGCCCTTAGCGATCCGTGCTGCCGGCGCAGTCGTGCAGTATTTGGATGAGACTCAACCAGCCGCGTTGAATTTGCTGACAGGCTTGAGCGCCTATCACCTGACTGAGTTCATGACCCTGGATGCCCCTACGCGCCGCAATCTGGAGCTGACTGAGACCATCCGGGGAGCCAACGTCGATGGATCCCTGTTGGGTGTTTTGGATCGCACAATCACGCCGATGGGCAAACGTTTGATGCGCCAATGGGTTAGCAAACCGTTGCTGGATGTGGATCAAATTCAAGGTCGTCAGGCAGGGGTTGAATATTTCTTCGATGATGGGCTCTCTCGTACGGAGATGCGCGCCGCCTTCAAGCCGGTTGCCGATGTAGAGCGGTTGACCAACCGGGTGGTGGGGGGGACAGCCCAACCCAGGGATCTGCTAGCCCTTCGAGAGACTCTCCGATTGCTGCCAGGATTGAGGGGCCTTTTCCTGGAGGCCGAATCCCCTCTCATTGATATCCTGAATGATTTCCAGCCTTGTAACGAAGAGTTAAGCCTGCTCGAGAGCGCCCTGGCCGATAAACCCCCGGCAACCTTGGGTACGACGGGTGTCATCCGGGAAGGTTTTGCCAGTGATCTCGATAACATCTTAGAATCCTCCAGCCACGCCCGCGAGTGGATCAAAGATCTGGAACCCAAGGAGCGCCAGCGAACGGGTATCTCGACTCTCAAAGTAGGCTATAACAAGGTTTTCGGCTACTACATCGAGGTCACCAAAACGAACGCTGAAAGAGTGCCCGAAGAATACATTCGTAAGCAGACCCTGGTGCGGGCGGAGCGCTACATCACGCCTGAATTGAAAGAATACGAGAGCCTGGTGCTCAACGCCGAAGAGCAGATCAAAGATGTTGAGCGCCGATTATTCTTTGAAATCTGCTCACGCCTGGCAGCCGTCGGCCATAAGTTGCTAGCCACGGCGCGCGCCATTGCCCGCCTGGATGTGCTTGCTACCCTGGCTGAGGTTGCTGCCTTGAACGGTTACGTGCGTCCAGAGGTCGTCGCTGAAGATGTCATGGATATCCAAGGCGCGCGCCATCCTGTGGTGGAGTTGCTGATGGTTTCAGGCAAACGTTTCGTGTCCAATGATATCGTTTACGAAGAGGGGGAGAGGGTGCGTATCGTCACGGGGCCGAATATGTCCGGAAAAAGTACGTTCTTGCGGCAAGCGGCGTTGATCGCGCTGATGGCTCAAATGGGCAGCTACGTCCCGGCCACCTCAGCTAGAATTGGCCTCGTGGATCGCATATTTACCCGGATCGGAGCTCAGGATGAGATCCACGCCGGACAATCGACTTTCATGGTCGAGATGGTAGAGACTGCCAACATCTTGAACCACGCCACCCAGCGCAGTTTGTTGATCCTAGATGAGATTGGCCGGGGGACCAGCACCTACGATGGAGTCTCGATTGCCTGGGCCATCGTGGAATATCTGCACAATCACCCCAAGTTGCGCGCTAAGACACTCTTCGCCACACACTATCATGAATTAACTCAGTTGGCTGATCTGCTGCCAGGAGTGCGAAATTACAATGTTGCTGTCAGTGAAGCCGATGGCGATGTTGTTTTCTTGTATAAGATTGTGGCCGGGGGCGCAGACCGTTCGTACGGGATCCATGTGGCCCAATTAGCCGGGCTGCCGCACCCAGTCATCCAACGAGCCAATGAGATCTTGCGCCAGCTAGAAGCCACTTCAGGCAAGACAGTCGAGATCGACCCCAACGTACCTCAGCAATTGAACCTTTTCCCAGAGACAAATCCACTCTTGGATGAACTGGAGGGGCTGGACCTATCAACGCTTTCACCAATCGAAGCCCTAAACCGGCTCTTCGAATGGCAGAAAAAGTTTTTGCCAGACGAAGAGTGAGTCTTTTGTTTAAAAAGTTTACAACCTTGAAAGCTCCCCTTGTCACAAAGGCTGTTCTTGATATATAGTTAGCAGACTGATTTCATCTTTGATCATTTGGTTTTGGAGGAGGTGGCTCAATGAAAACCAAAACATCTCAACTTTTCATCGTTCTTGTTGTACTCGTATTGGCCAGCCTGGCTTGCCAGACAGTACTCGGCGGCAAATCTGAAGACCAGGCACTTGAAAACGCACCAGCCCTAGAGCAAGCTGAACCCTCAGGTCCGGAACCAGCCTCTCAAGATTCCCCCGATGAAAATCTCCCAACAGAACCTGAAATTCAATTAGGGGATGAATATCGAAGTGAAGAAGGCGGGTACGCCTTTAGGACTGTCCCCGGCTTTGTTACAGAAGAGTTCATTGGATTTGCCAGTTTGGTGGCACCTGATTCAGAGGATGTCAACATCATTCTAGTAGGGGGAGCGAATCAAGATGGTGTCGATTTGGATGGACTCTATCAAGAGGCCGTCGAGGGCGTGAAAGACGATGACATCGAAATTTCTGATCGAAGATCTATCACTGTGGATGGGCTCCAAGGTTATGTAGTTGATATTCATGGATTTGATGGCGAGATGGAAATGAACGGCCGCATCGTCGTTGTGGCTGTCTCTCCAAATCATGAGTTCACAATGGTAGGGTCTGCTCCAACGGCGCGATGGGAGAATGAACTGGAGGGGTATTTCGATGCCGTATTGGGGACGGTGCAATTCTTCGAGCCGACTGAAGTCGAGTTCACCTTCGAAGAGGAACAAACGGATGATGTCCGCCAATGGGCCAGCGGGGCAACCGCAAGCTCTCAATATAATACGCCGGGGTACGCGGCCATGCAGGCCACCGGCGAACCCGACACTCTGATCGATTATTGCGGCACCGTAGATACTGCCTGGGCTTCCTATGAAGGTTATACTGTCGAGTGGATCGAGCTGAGTTACGACCAAGCTGTCATCCCCACCGAAATTAATATCATCCAGACTTCAGCCCCTAATCAAGTCGTCCAGGTGGATGTGATCGGCGTAGATGGTAATTACGAGACTGTATACACTGGTGAGCCTGAGAAAATTATCGAGGGCTGTCCCTTTGTGTTGACGGTGAATCCAATCGTCGATTATGAGATAAACGGTGTCAAGGTCACCATCGATCAGACTGTGCTAGAGTACCCCTGGAATGAGATCGATGCCGTGGAATTGGTAGGTTCTCCCGATGGTGAGGGAGCCCTCACCCCGCCTTCAGCTACTGGAAATATTGAAGGTGTTTTGTGGCGCGCGGGAGGTGAAAGCGGCTCTGATGAAGGCCAGATTGGTGGTCTCGGTGGAATGGATATCGGTCCCGATGGACGCATTTATGTCGCTGATGACACCTTTGGGGTGCGCGTCTACAATGTCGATGAAGGCTCCCTGGTCAAATTGATCAGCCATGATGATCTTTGGATTCCAATGGATGTGCAAGTTGCCTCAGATGGCACGATCTTTGTCGCAGATTGGGGCGCGAATGCAGTATTTAAATTTTCTTCGGAGGGCGAGTTACTCTCTCATTTTGGAGAGGCAGGCACCGGTCCTGGTCAGTTCGGTACCTTCAGTCCAGATTCTTTGGCCCTTGGTCCCGATGGCAACGTGTATGTATTGGATGAAAACACGAACGATGCCGGAGAAGATATTACCCAAATCCAGGTTTTCAGTTCTGATGGGAGTTATTTACGTAAATTCACAATAGACTTCGAAGATCCAAGCATCGAGGAGATGGCATTTGGACCGGATGGCAATCTCTATCTGGTGGATTGGTTCGGCGATGTGCTCCTGCAATATTCTGCTGAAGGAAATTTCATTGGCAAGATTGGGGAAGAGGCGCTGAGTTATGCCAGCCCTCAAGATGTAGCCATCGATAAATCGGGGAACTTCTATGTAGCAATCTGGTCGCCCGAGGGTGTGCTCAAGCTCGATTCCAGCGGTGCTGTAGTGGGCCAATTCGGCTCCGATGTCGAAGATGGAGAGAATCCCTGGATGGAGGGGATGTTCTATTCAATATCAGGCGTGGCTGTGGTCTCCGATGGTTTGCGTGTTTTTGCGAGTGATGGGTCAGGCACATACTCCTACATCACCGCCTTCGAGTTCAAATAATATTCCGAAAAATAGGGGGGTGGTGTAGCCCCCCTATTTTTCGATCATCTTGTGCCAAATTCCCGTCCATTCGGGCAGCTGTGACCAGTTATTTCGACGGATTAATTCTGATAGCTCAGGACCGAAGAAGAACTCTGTTTTTTCGACTGCATCTGCGACGCTTCTGAACTGATAATCCGTCCTGATCTCGTGCTTCTCGAACCCCCAGGTTTTTTCTAGTCTGCGATAGTATTCAGCCAACCCCGGATGAGGGGGTGCAGGTTCAAGCGTGCCTGTCCCCAGGGTCTCGATAATGATCATACAGCCCTGAGGTTTCGAACCCCGTTTCATCTCGTTTATAACCCGATCGACCTGCCGTTGCCAATCCCCTTCAAACCAGTCCTGGAAGTGGCCCAATGCCCAGCCCACAATGACGATATCTGCCCAATGGTTGCGGATAGGGAGTGAGCGTAGATCTCCTTGCACCAAAAGCCAATCTCCAAAAACCAGGCTGCGCTGTTTGGCCTGTTCATGCAGCATGGCCTTGTGAAGATCAAGACTGATGATATGCGGGGTTTGGTCGTGAAGCAGCAATGGGATGCGGCCGGTCCCAGAACCCAGGTCCAGGACGCGTTTATCTCGAAAATCTGCAAGCCTCTCTAATTCCCGTACGAGGTTCCCGTCGGTGTCCTCTGCAGCGATCATCTGATGGTAATCGTCAGCCCGAGAGGAGTAAATCGCTTTGAAATGATCCATCGATATTTATCTGATCAAAAAGGAGATATTCTCGACCAGTTTTCCATCAACGTAAACTCGGATGATATAGGGTCCTTTTGAATATTCTCCTAGGCTGATACTCCTCTGGCCCGCGGTAAGCGAATACAATTCATCGAAGACGATTGCGCCATTTCTTTTCGCTCCAAAGATACATAAGCGCAGCTCCGTTTCTTCGAGGCTGACCAGGTTGACGGCCAACGATACAGGCCCCTCGAAGACGCGGTTGACTTGCTCATTGCTATCTTCGACATATGAACCGTCCAACGCGCTCACCTGCAAATCGGAGAAGAATTGAGTGAAAGCCTGGTGATCGGCTTCGGTTTCTTCACCGCACAACTGCGATGGTTGAAAGGTATCACATGCAGATAGAGCACCCCCCAAGATGAGTGCGAGTAGAACAAAGCGTAACAATTTCATACAATTCTCCTGAGTAAAATAATCGTACAGTTATGGATAATCATAAACTTAATACAATGTTTGAGCAGCGAAAGTTCGACGGCTAGTAAAGGGGATATGCGCATCAACGTTGGGGATTGACCCTGCATTTCTTATAAACGAATTATTCCTTGGAGAAGTATAGAGAGATTTTTGGGGTTGTCAATAAAAACCCTGACATTTCGAATTTTAAATTTTTGGATGTGTAATCGAAAAAAATAGTGTGCCAGCAGCATAATGTTGCTGACACACTATTTTTTCGACTAACGGCGAGGGACGTCCTTGGGCGTTCCTTACTCTTCCATAGCCTGGTACAAACCAATTGTGTTCCCTGTGGGATCGTTGAAGATGGCGAACCATCCCATGCCGGGGATTTCTGTCTTGGGGACGGTCATTTTTCCGCCATGCGCTTCGATTGTTGCCAGCGTGGCCTCGATATCATCGGTTCCGATATGGACCAGCGTCGTGCCAGCCGGGTTGGTGTCGCTGACGGGGTTCAGGCCGCCACCAACTCCTTCACCCGAGTTATACATGGCATAGTTCATATCGGGGATCTGTTCAACTTCCCAGCCGAAGACATCGCTGTAGAATTTTCCGGCTGCCTCACGGTCATTTGCTGAAAACTCAACGTGGACAATAGGGTGTTTTGACATTTTTTTTCTCCTTAGTATGAGAGGGGGAATGGGGTAGCATAAATATAGCACAAATGTTCTAATGTGTAAAGGGGATAATATTTATCCAAAATAAAACCTGCCGGAGCATTCACTCCGGCAGGTTTTATTTTGGTAGTGTGGGAATTGTGTTAGGCTTTTTGAACTACCTCTACAACCTCTGGCAGGTCGATGCCCAGGTCTTTGAGTTTCTCAACGGTTGGGATGCCATTCTCGTTCCAGCCGCGACGTTTGTAGACTGCATCCGTCATTTGGTCATACTGTTCATAGCGATATTTGCGCAGTGCAGCTACTTTTTCCTCTGTATTCATGCCCTTAGGATCAAGGCCCAAAAATTCCTCGATTTGACCGTCATAACGTTCCTGGCGCGATTCGTACTCGTCCGCTGTGACAGGACCCATGGCGCGATAGGGAACTTTATCGTGGTCGCGGGTACCGAATCCCTGGCGCAGATTGAAAACTCTCTGGAAGTTGTACACCCGTTCCGATTGCGACAGGAGTTCTTCAGGCGAAATTTTCTTTCCGGTCAAGCCCTCGTAGAGCCAGGTGTAGTTTTCGACATGCTCAGGCACTTTGTGAGGTTCATCGGTTTCAGCATTATTCTCGGGAAGGATGTCGTTCCAAGGCAGTTTGCACAGCCCGTGCAGCGAGAACCAGGTGCGCCACATGGGGAAATAGTGTAGCGCCTCAGCTTTGTCTTCCCAAGTGGGAAGCTGCTTGTTGACCTGATCCATGAAGATCAGCCAGGCTTCGTCATGTTGCCCGCCTTTGAGAGCCAGGCCATAGCCGCCTTGTTGGGCAATGGATTCTTTGGTCATATATTCCGAGATTTCCAGACCCTTGGTTTCCATGGCGATATCATTGAGAAAATCGGCATCGCCGCCGAACTCCTCAGCGAAGTAGGATTTCATGAAGCGGGAGCCCTGCCCAACGATGACTCCAAAGCCCTCGCCGCGCGCCATTTGATGTAACATTTCCAGCGCTGATTTTGCGTTCCCCCAGGCGAGATCTAGGCCGCCAGTCTTCTCAGCATCGAGAATGCCATGTTGCCAACATTCCATCACAAAGGCAACGCAATTGGCATATGAGATCGTGTCCACGCCGTAGGTATCGCAATAGAAATTCATCTCGATCACGGCCAGCGGATCGAATACACCGATGTTCGAGCCAAGCCCAGCGATGTTCTCATATTCGGGTCCGTCTACAAGTACATCGTGGCCTTTGTAGGGTCCGGTTTGCAAGGGGAAACCGTCCACACCATGGGAGCAGGAGAGCGTGCAGCCTGCCCAGCAGGAGTCGTTGATGCCTTGGGTGAATTTCTCATGCCAGGTGGAAGAGTCGATATTGCCGCTATCAGGGTGCGCGCCATACCGGAAGTTATGCACGGGCAGCAAGTCAAAATGGTTCATGATCTCCACCAGGTGCGCGGTGCCAACTTTGCGCATCTGGTTTTGCTGGTCGTCCAGGTCGGCAATCTCTTTGTTGATACGTTTGCCAGCTTGCCGGATCATGAACATGTCAATTGGGTTGTTGGCATCCCCTTTGAGGCTGTTGAATTTAACGACGATGGCTTTCAAGCCTTTGTCGCGGAATACACGGCCTGTGCCACCACGCCCGGCTTGTTTAATGCGCATCTCTTTGCGGCGCACATCATACCAACTGAAGTTCAGACAAGCATAATTAATATGTTCGGCCGCCTGCCCCGCGGTAACAGTAGAAACCCCATATTTGCCACGCTTTCCGCTTCCATAGAGTTCAGCTAACTCGTTGGCCAGCAGGTGAGAGTCTACATCTTCCAATGGAGCGGTTTCGATCGAGATCTCACCAGTATCACCATCGATGACGATGATGACATCTCCGAAGACATCTTCGGGAGCTTTGCCCTGGATTTCAATGGCGTCGAAGCAGGAAAATTTCAGATAGGGGCCGAAATAACCGCCAACGTTGCTATCGATGACGCTCTTTGTAAGCGGTGAAATGGTGACGACGGTGGATTTTCCCAATCCTGGATAGGCTGTTATACCTCCGATTGGGCCATTGGCTATAACCAGGTCATTTCCAGGATCATCCCAGGAAGTTTTTTCTTTTATTGCATTCCAAAGCAGCCATAGGGCAAATCCGCGCCCGCCAGTGAAAAGATCTTTCATTTGTTGGGTGACGGGCTTCTCTTTGATCGTGTAGTCTGTCAGGTTGATATAGAGTGTGCGGTTGGCATAACCCTGTTCAACAGGTCTGAGTTCGTATTCGTATTCTTTTTGGACTTCGTGAGCAGCCTTTAATTCCTCAGCAGGTTTTGTCAACGTGACCATAAACAATTCTCCTTATTTTGGGATGGAGCTTTTGGCCGAAATATTATGACTTGTTTTCCGACAAAATTCAACTGACGATCATCCCCTTTCGATATCTCAGAAAGCATTTTCATTAAGTTAGACCTTTCGCTCTTTGAGATAGATATTTGAGCATGTCGTCAATTTTTTCACCTGCTCGAAGGATTTCACGGGCGAATTTGTCAATGCGTTCTTCATTAAATATGTGACGTTCTCTGGCTAACATATCTGCAAAACCAATGATCGTGCTGAGGGGGTTTCTCAGATCGTGGATAATCGCTCTTAAGTAAGCTTCCAAGTCACTGTTTGGGGGGACTTGCTGCAATGCAGTCATACTTTCTAAATCAATGACCTTGTCGCTGGTACTCTTTACAGGAATATCAATGCCAGATTGGCTCTCGAGCGTGAGTATCAGGTCTCCTTGTTTGGTAACTTCTGTTTTGCGAACAATAAGGTCTGGGTTCCCCAGGCTATATGTGATTTGAAACTCGGGCATAGATCTCTTCTCCTGAATGCTTACAAAACTGTATAGTATTCTACTCCCATATTTAATTTCTCTGGGTTATATTTCATTAGGTCCTTTTGGAATCTCAAGGATGGTCTCTCAGATATAGGGATGAGTGGGGTGCGGAGCACCCACACACCGCTAAATCTGGATAGTTCCACAACGAATCCCATAGTGATACTATCATAGATGTCATAAGCAGTACTATGGCTGAGAACAAGTTGCCAACTCAATCCTACGACCATGTACGTCAGCGCATCCTGGTTGTTGATGATGAACCAGGGATTGTGTTTTTAGTTCAAACCAAATTAGAGAACGCAGGATTTGAGGTGCTTACTGCGGGTAACGGACTCCAGGCTCTGGATGTGATAAAAATGCAAGGCCTGCCCCACCTGGCGATCGTGGATATCATGATGCCGGAAATGAATGGATTTGAATTCTGTGAAGCAGCGCTCAAGTTTTCCGATTTTCCAGTAATTATGTTGACATCGGTGGGTAATGAGGAAACAGTCGTGCAGGCAATTGAAAAATGCGCTGACGATTATATTACCAAGCCCTTCCGACCTCGTGAACTGCTGGCGCGCGTTCGCAGGATTCTCAGTCGCATAGGAGAAAGCCCCCATTCTTTCGGTTTGCTCACCAAAATAGACCACCGCCTTTCGGTTGATATCGCTAACCAAAAGGTGATTGTTGATGGGGTATCGTTTGGAATGACTCCTACAGAGAGCAAATTATTGCACATCCTTATGAGTAGGGCAGGGGAGCTTCAATCGAGCGAATACCTTCAACAGCGTTTGTGGGCTCAGGGTGCGGTAGTGGAGGGCGCCTTGCGGATAAATATCTATCGCCTCCGGCAAAAAATTGAACCTGATCCTAAGAACCCAAAATATTTGATCACACACCACGGCAGGGGGTATGTTTTCCAGATCTCTGGTTGAATTGAATGAATCGGGGAAACCGAATTTGTGAAATAATCTTGAATTCCTTCAAGCAATTGGACGATTGGGGGGACATTGAAGTTGTAACAATGATTGTAACGGTAATCTTTTAAACCTCCGCTACAATGGAGATCAATAAGGTACATTTCAGTTTGTGTTAGGTGTTAGGAATTATGTACAACGCCTTCCCAACAACAAAAATTGTGGCTGAATGTATGCATTTTAGTTTCCCTTTATTGACCTTTCAGAATCCTTACAGTTAGATTAGAAGTGGATTCTGGCCTTGTGAAAACAAATTCATTCGAATAAAATGACGATTAATCTGAGTACTAAAGTACTAATTTCATTTGATATGAATAAGAGGATTTTTGGGGTAGGTAATGTATCGTAGATTGTTGATATTTTGTTTGCTCCTAACATTAATAGGAAGCATATCAGCGTGTCAACCTCCGCCTCCACCGAATAGCGGCCAAAGTACAAGCGGGATTGGGGGGAACGGGGGTATTGACCCGCGCTTTAGAGAATTCTACGATCTATACGGGGGTAAGGACACCCTGGGAATTGCAATCTCTCCGAAGTTTTCGCAAAATGGGGTTGAATATCAATATACGGCTGCCGCGCTGATGGCCTATAACCCATCTGCTGAAAGGAGCAGCCAGTTTTATTTTGCGCCTATTGGGATCGAATTAGGCATTGCAGACCCACCAACAGACCCTGGGCAACCTGGAGGACATAAGATCTATCAAGGGTTTGTAGGTATCTATGAGCGTATGGGTGGCTCTAAGCTGGTAGGTACACCGCTGACGGATGTGAAGTTTAACGAAGAACGTGGTGGTATTGAACAGCATTTTGAGAACTTGGGATTTTATCAACTCGAATCAGATACAGATTTAGTCAAACTGATCCATTACGGTGCCTGGATGTGCGCTTCGGCGTGCAACTTTCAGTCGGATCCAGGCAGTATTGTCATGGAACAAGCGGTAGTTGAGGAACCCTTTGCTCAATCTACATCCCGTCTGAATCCATCCTTTACTGGGAAACCGCTTACAGAGCCATTTATTGCCTCCGATGGGCGCGTGGAGCAGATTTTCGAAAACGTGGTGGTGGTTGAAGCTTCAGACCGGCCCGGTGGGATCGCATTGCGGCCAATTACGGCCATGTTAGGTGTGCCGGTGCAAAATGGCGCCCAGTTTGAAATCCCAGGCTATTTCATGGAGCTTATCAATCAAAATTCTGGCCTGGAACTTTCAGGTCCACCGGTAACCGAGTATACAAGACAGAGTGATGAGGTTTATCGCCAGTGTTTTGCCAACCTATGCCTGGACTACTTCCCAAATAAGGCAAATGAATTGAAAGTGCGCCCTACAGCTTTGGGCTACCTTTATGAAAGCAAGTTTTATGAGAGTGGCAGCGTCACATCGCCCCCAACTTCAGCCCAGACTATTACAATGAGGGTCTCTAAAGGCTATAACCTGGTAGCCCCAACCCAATCCCAGATTATCAATGTGTTTGTGTATAACAATAATCAGCCAAACACCAATGTCCAGCCGACGCTATATTTGATGTTGCCAGGTGGTGAGACCAATTCTTTTAGCTTCCCACCAACGAATTCCTCTGGCCGCTCATCACTTCATCTGGAACCCATCTCAGCTGCCCACGGAACGCGTGTTGATTACCAAGTTTGTGTAGTAAGCGAGATTTGCCTTGAAGATCACTTCCTGATTTGGGGTAATCCATAGATTTTTTCCTGCACAAAAATAAAACAGGCGTTCGATTTTGAAATCAAGCGCCTGTTTTTGTACTGTTTAATTATCTATTCGTAATTTCAAGGCCGCGCTTCACCCAGTACCTGGATCTCAGCAATTGATGGTCCCAGGCTGTATACGGTGATTTGGAAGCTGAGTGCATCCCCAGGCGAGATTTGAGCAGTGGATTCCCATTTTCGAAGACCAACAATAGAACCCTCCGCATCGAAAGCCAATGCAGCTACCCAAACCTGGTTTGCGAGTGCATTACCTTCTTCACCTGTTAGGGTTATGACGCCTTCAACGTCTCCAAATGTGGGGGCGATTTCAGTTTTTTCGACATCGATGTTGATCTGGTAATAGCGATTGCTACCCGGCTCTAATGGCAATGCTGTACTCAGGTCAGCTTGGGCTGAGAAATTGTCTGGGATTGGCCCAGGGAAGAGAACTGCCAATGGGATTGCCTCACCAACCGGAACTACGTTTAGGGGTGCGATGGCCAGTTGTTGGTCCATTTGTCCCCCAGCGGGATCATATAAGGTGATCTGTGCGGAGACATTTTCCAGCGCTTGCGGCAGCGGATTCCTGGCCATCACCAGGCACCACAACCCTCCATCTGCAACTGGATAACATCTGGGCTCAGCCAATTCTACTGCGATGGGTGTTGGGGCGGCAAAAACGGCCAAACTCCCCTCACCCGTAGGGATGATGACCTCGTCGCCCACAATCAAGAAATTTGGATCGATATCTGGATTGGCAGCCAGCAATTCGTCCAGGGTGACATTGAAGCTCTGCGCGATACCCAACAGGGTATCCCCTGATTGAATCAGATAGATGAAGGGAGTTGCTGTTGGTGTTGGAGGGAGCGTTGGCGATAGATCTGCAGCGTCTGGGTTCGTGGATGGGGTGGGTGTTGATGCCGTATACGTCGTGAGTGGAATCGAACTGGGTACAGGAGAAGTCTGCGGCGCAGCTTCAGTAGAGCATGATACCAATAAAAAGGTGATGGCCGCCCCCAAAGGAAAGCCTAGGACAAGATTTCGGCGAGTGGTTGCGGTGCCCATAGGGTGAATTATACCTGCGTCATTATTCTGTGCGCTCGTAGGTATAAGCGCGCGATACCGCACCCACATCTGTGGGTATGGTGATAGTGACGATCAATGTGTTGCCTGCATCAGCCAGTATAAAACTGAAATTTAGTTCTGGGGTGGCAATGATGGGGACGTGAAAGATCGTGCTGGTAGCCTCTGCTGGGCTGATCAGGTTATGGTCATCCCCTGGGGGGATTGTATCCGAAGGGGCGGTGTAATTGCACTTATTGACCCAGGGAGCGAGTGAATTGCCGGGTGAGAAATTGACGATGCCAGTGACGTCGGGCCCGCTGCCATCGTCGTAAACGGGATCAATATCTGCGTCGTACTCGCCAGCCAGATTGCACTCCCATCCGTCCGTTTCACCCTCGATGTAGTACGAAGCTGTGCTCTCGATCATCCAATCGTCGTTCTCATCGAATTCCAGTTCCGTTCCCAGGATTTGGAAGGGAGCCACGTTGTCGCCAACGCTGACCAAGCCTGCAATGCGGATCCACTTTCCATGCAGACGCATTGTAGAAGCCCCTCCGTCGCTATCGGCGTCGTCTCCCTCGGAATCTTCTACAGGCTGATCATCATCGGAGTCATCAGGTGATCCGGCAAGTTCCCAGAGACCGGCATCGAAACTCAGGTTGCTTTCGCCTACGGTGAGCGTGAAGACGTTCGTTTGTCCAGTGGAAATATTTGGATCGCTGTCTATAGCGTCATCACTTCCTTGATCCTGCGGGCTGAAGAAATACCCGCTGGGCGGTTGGAACTCCAAGATGTATTCACCAGGGGCTAATCCCAAAAATTGGTAGTTCCCATTCGCATCTGTCGTCGTGCTGGCGATATTTGTCCAGGCACTGTCGTATAAGGTTACGACAACGTCAGCGCTGCCTGGCTCATCAGGGTCTTGGATGCCATTGATATTGAAATCGAACCAGACGAAATCTCCCAAGTTGGCCAAGGCCTCAGCTCGATTTGTTGAGACGGATACAGGACCCTCTGCTGCAGGCGATGATGGACTGGATACGGGAAGATTGCACCCACTGAGTAATAAAAACACGATGATCGCAGGTAAGGTAATGAGTAATCTTGGTTTCATGTCGCTCTCCTTTTTGAAGATTACCACTGTTGGCTCAATTGTCTGGCAGACTCACGGGCCAGTTCGGCGAATATCCCTTTCAGGATCTCTGGATCAGTCCCAGGTTGGGCGGCAGCTGCGATCACAATGCTATGCCCGCTGGCTGAGACTCCTTGCGCAGAGACAGAGGCTGACGAAAAGGACAATCCGAGAAAGAAATTCTCGACCACTTCCCAAGTAGACCCTGGAATGGCGCCGAATGTACCGTTAAATTGAGTCTGCATTTCTTCAGAGCTGGTCGGTTTGCCGCCGCCTATCAGGATTCGGAAGCTGGTATCCGACTCGAAATGACAGTTGTTGAGCTGGTCCTGCGCGATGAAACTTAATGTTCCTTCGACGATGGCGTTCAATGCATTGACGTCGAAGGCATTACAATCGGGAATAGCGTGCTCTGCTGCGGCAGGAATTGGGTCAATATCTACAGGTGCGATCTCGGGCTCATCGGCGTCCGAGGGTGCCGCCGCTTCTTCTGATGAAGAAGCGGAATCTTGCGAATCTTCGGTTGAGCGTTCGGTTTCGACACGCGGTGTTGGCAGCGCGGTCGGTTGCGACGAATCCGCATCGATTTGCGGCGGGGTCTCTTCAGAAGAGGAAAAAATAGGCACGTTACAGGCTAAACTGGCAATCAGTAGAAGGCTGATGATGGCAAGCAAACTGGATAACTTTTTCCCTGGGGCATGTTGGTGGCGCATGTTGGATTTCCTTTTATTCATTAGGGTAGATCGCTGTTATTTATACGGATTATATCCGATTTACCCGAGCAACTGAAGAGGGGCAGATGAGGTTCTAGAGTAGTTAGCGACCCTCAACGCTTTTCAGGACAATATGCCTGTTTTCTGGTATCCTCATGCTCTATGTCATCAACGCTTCAGCCAGAAATAATCGAAAACATTTATGCTCGCTTCGATGCGCCAATCACAAAATTTGATTGTGGATCAAAATGTTCCCCCTATAACGAACGCGGAGTCCCATTTTGTTGTGACACCCTCCACGCGGTTCCCAATGCATACCAGGCGGAGTGGCAATACCTGCAAGATAATACGGATCTTTGGCATCTTTGGCTCGATGACGACCAGGAAGAAACTGCACGTTTGCTAACAGAAACCCCGGATGGCATGCTGCTGATCGAGTGTTTAGGGCATCAACAGTGTCAACGAAGTTATCGCTCTTTGACCTGCCGGGCATTCCCATTTTTTCCATACATCGACAGCTCGAATCGCTTTCTGGGTTTATCCTACTATTGGGAATATGAAGAGCGCTGCTGGGTGATCAGCCATCTGGATGTGGTCACACCCGATTATCGTGATCAATTTATGGGCGCGTACGATCATATATTCACAATAGAGCCAGAGGAGTTGCAGAACTTCGGCTACCATTCACAGGTCATGCGCCAGAAATTTATCGAGTTTCAACGCCTGATCCCACTCATTCACCATGATGGCAATGCGTACCTGGTCAATCCCGAAGATGAGGGCTTGCATCCAGTCGATGTGGGATCACTGCCGAAATTTGGTCCCTACGAAATCGCCGCCCTGATGCCATTCCCGGATGAACGGTAACAGAAATCAGTGACCAGTATCCAGGACTGATAAAAAAATATCGTAAAGCAAGAATCCAAATTCTAACTTCTAATCTCAAATCTATGACCACCACTTTCGCAGAATTCACCCTCCCCAAACGGAAGAGCAGCGACCGCCGCGGCCCAGTGCGCTGGATCTTGTCGCACACTTTGCGCTACTGGCATTTGAATATTGGGATGGTGATCGGTGCAGTCGGCAATGCTGCCTTGGCATCTGTAGTGCCGATCTATATTGGGAAGGCCTTGGATCTGATCACAATCGACCAGGCGGATGCTGCATCTCTCCTTCGGATCTCTTTGGTGATCGCCATCTCACAAATTGTGCGCAGCATCTTGCAATTTGGACGTAACTTTGGCGCTGAATTGATCGCCCAAAATGTCGAGCGCAATATCCGTGATGAACTCTATGTCAGCCTCCTCGGGAAGAGTATGACATTCCACAACTTGCAGCCGGTAGGCGATACCATGGCGCGCGCTACCAATGATGTGCGCGAGATCAACTTCATGTTCAGCCCAGGCATCAACCTGGTGGTAGGGTCAGCAAATTTCATGATCATGCCGCTGATCTTTTCCCCCCAATATCACCCGGCACTCATTGCCGCGCCGTTGTTTTTCATGGTCACATACATCTTGTCGCTGTGGCAATATCTGCATGAATTATCCCCCATCAGTGCCGGAGTGCGGAGTGCTTTTGGCGGATTGAACACTCGCCTCGCTGAGGTACTGGACGGCATTGAGACCGTCAAAGGGATGTCACAGGAACGCCAGGAGATTGATCTCTTTCAGATCAATGCCAACAGTTTTCGGGATTATTTCTTCCGCCAAGGAGATGTGGAAGCTCGCTTCTTGCCTTTTTTGCTGATGGGGATTGCTCAGGCTGGGGGCCTATTCCATGCAATTTGGCTTTATAACCAAGGGTCTATTAATTTAGGGGATATCGCGGCCTATTTTGGCTTGTTACTTCTGTTGGGGTTTCCCACTTTTGTTTCGTTGTTTGCATACTCTCAAGTTTCCCTGGGAGTTGCCGGGGCGAGACGTATATTGGAATTGATCAACCGCGAAACCGATCTCGATCAAAACCTGCGTGGAACCTCAGAGGATATCCGCGGCCATGTGGAATTCCGAAATGTATCTTTCGCGTACGAGACGGGTGAAACGGCCATTGACGGAATCAACATCTGTGTGGAGCCTGGGCAGACAATTGCCATTGTCGGACAGACCGGCTCTGGGAAGACGACTCTGGTCAAAATGATCAACCGCACATACGATGTTTCCAAAGGACATGTATTCGTTGATGGCACCGATGTTCGTGATTGGAACCTGGAAGACCTGCGGCAGCAGATATCGATCATCGAGCAAGATATTTTCCTGTTTTCGCGCAGCATTGCTGAAAATATTGCCTTTGGCAAACCCGAAGCGACCATGGCAGAGATCGAAGCTGCTGCCAAGGCGGCCCAGGCGGATGAATTCATCACCTCGTTCAAGGATGGTTATGAGACAGTCATTGGAGAGCGGGGTGTGACACTCTCTGGAGGCCAGAGGCAGCGCTTAGCCCTGGCGCGCGCCTTCCTTACTGACCCACGCATTTTGGTGTTGGACGATTCCACCAGCGCCATCGACAGCGCCACCGAAGATAAGATTCAGCGCGCCATCTACGCCGCGGCCGAAGGACGAACAACCTTCATAATCACCCACCGCCTATCGCAGATCCGCTGGGCGGACTTGATCGTCGTTTTGCGCAACGGCAATATCGCCGCCATTGGAAGCCACGAAGAATTGCTGGCCTCATCCGAAGCATATCGACGAATATTTACGTAGCTTGGTGTGTAATCGATAACCTTTCTTACCCCTAGATTCGGAATTTTTTTGGGAGTATTACGAATAAATAAAAAATGGGATTCTTCTCTAGCTTAGATACCGAATCATACGACAGGCATTATTCCGATCGCGAACTGATGAGTCGGATTTGGACCTACTTCATACCCCACAAGCGGCGCTTATTCTGGACGATCGTATTGCTCTTGAGCATTGCTGCCTCCGGAGCAGCTGTGCCCATCGTGGTTTCGCGTGGGGTTGACCTCCTAGCCGATTCACCCAATAGCGGTGGCCTGTACTTGCTGTCAGGTGCGGTTTTGGCTGCCGGAATTTTTACTTGGGCTGCCAACTGGGTGCGTAGGCGCTTGTTGGCCAGAATTGTCGGGGATGTGGTCTATCAAATTCGCAGCGATGCATTTGAGGCTTCCGCAGGCCACGACCTTTCTTTCTATGACGAATTCTCCTCAGGCAAGATCGTTTCTCGCATCACCTCAGATACGCGTGAATTTGGCCAACTCGTTACCCTGATCACTGATCTGGTCTCTCAATTTGGCCAGGCGCTGATCCTAAGCGTGATCTTGATAGCTATATCCTGGCAGCTCTCACTTTACGTGTATGGGTTTTTACCGATTTTGTTTCTGGCCTCGAAGGGGTTTCGGTCGTTGGCTCGGACTGTCACTCGCCGTGGAATGCGCGCTATGGCCAATGTCAATGCAGCCATCAAAGAGACCGTCAGCGGGATCGCCGTCGCCAAGAATTTCCGTCAGGAAGGTACCATCTTTGCAGAGTTCGATGAGGCCAATCAGTCGTCTTTCAAAGTAAATGTTCAGCGTGGCATGATCCTTTCATTGGTCTTTCCTTCGCTTAACGCGATGGGGGGGATTGCTACTGCAGTATTAGTTTACGCAGGTGGTCTTACGGCTGTTCAGGGCGCAGTAACCATTGGCGCCTGGTTTTTCTTCCTGATGAGCCTGGATCGATTCTTTTTCCCAGTTCTCAATCTCTCTGCATTTTGGGCACAAGTTCAGTCGGGGCTTTCCGCTGCGGAACGCGCCTTTGGCCTCATTGATGCTGAGTCCGCGGTCGTGCAAATTTCATCAGACTATGTACCTCTTTTGAAAGGTGAAATCCACTTCGAGAACGTCTATTTCCAATACACTGAGCAAGAACAGGTATTGCATGATTTCAGTTTGCACATTCAACCAGGGGAAAGTGTAGCCCTAGTAGGTCATACAGGAGCGGGAAAATCATCCATTGCCAAACTGATCGCCCGGTTTTATGAGTTTCAGCAAGGGCAAATTCTGGTGGATGGCAGCGATATTCGCACGTTCGATCTGCACCAATACCGCAACCAGTTAGGGATTGTCTCACAGATCCCCTTCTTATTTTCGGGCACAGTGGCGGAGAATATTTGCTATGCCTGCGCCGCTGTGGATTCTGTCGATGTTGAGCAGGTTACCCGGCAGATCGGCGGTGGGGCATGGCTGGATTCACTGCCTAATGGACTAGAAACTCAGGTTGGTGAGCGCGGTGGGCGGCTCTCCATGGGGCAGCGGCAGCTCGTTTCCCTATTACGCGTGCTTCTGCACCGCCCGGCGATATTCATCCTCGATGAGGCCACTGCCAGCATCGATCCCTTCACAGAATGGCAGATTCAACAAGCGTTGAACTTGATCTTGAAGAACAGCACCAGTATCTTGATTGCCCATCGCTTATCCACCGTAAAAGCTGCCGATCGAATACTTGTCTTGGAAGACGGCCGCATCATCGAAGAGGGCGATCATCGTTCCCTCATGGAAGCCGCTGGGCATTACGCCAATTTGTATAACACCTATTTCCGCCATCAAAGCCTGGCCTATGTCGAACAATCCCGGCAAGTGTTCGCATCCCCAGCGGATTAACATTGACGCCTCGCATAGCCACCCGTAAAATTGGGCCATGACCTCGATCTCACCAGATATTTCACCTTCAGTCACATCAATAAGGACACGTCTGGTTCAATATGCGATTGCCGGGTATCAGGTTCTCGCCTTGGTCACTCTGGGGGTGATGGTCTTTGTCGCTTTTCGGTGGAACCAGACCCCCTTTATTGGCGCCTTTGTTGAGCATACGCTGTTAATTAATGCCATCGAACCGATCGGGCAGGATTCATGGGCGGCCAAAGAAGCCGGGTTTGAATTCGGAGATCAGCTGGTTGAAGTGGGGGGAGAAAAAGTTGAGCATATCTGGGAATTCCAGCGCGTGTTGCGCGCTTATAAAATCGGGGATCAGGTTGAAATCACAGCAACCACCCCCGAGGGGAAAAAGATTTCCTCCAACATTACGCTAGAGAAGTTCCCTACTCCAGATCTCCTGGCCTATATGGTTGTCCCGTGGGTGATTAGCCTGATCTACCTTGGTAGTGGTTTGTGGGTATTCAGCTTGCGCTATGGGGATCCATCCGGTCGGATTTTCGCATTCTTCACTGCCTCGGTATCAATTGCCATTGCGACCACCTTCGATGTAAATACAACCAATTTTTTTGTTCATTTTTGGACACTTAACCTTGGGCTTACTGCGGGAGCTGTTTACAATCTTGCCTTTGTATTTCCACAAGAGATTCCTCGGCAACATCGTTGGCGAAGCTTAAATTGGTTAGGATACATCGCTGCATTAATCCTTGTGGTGATCGCAATCCCAACGTTATTTGATACAGACCAGCCAAGGTCATATATCTTGATTTGGCGTTTGCTCAATTTGTTGTTGGGGGGCTGTGCAATTGTATTCCTGGGCGTAGCAGCGTGGCGTCGATATACTGCCAACTCTCCCTTGGTTCGCCAGCAAGGCCTGATTGTTCTCTTGGGAGCTTTGGTCTCATTTACGCCAATTTCGATATGGTTCATATTTACCGCCAATCGACCAGAGATTCCATTCTTCCCGCATTTGCTATTACCGTTGGCAATTTTCCCTTTGTCTGTAGCCTATGCCATTTTGCGCTATCGTCTATTGAACACTGATTTCATGCTCAGCCGGATCGCGATTTACGCCCTGCTGACTGCTATCGCTGTAGGCGGTTATGGTTTGTTGGTTAGTGGCTTGAGCCTGATTTTTGCAGATGCATTAAAGCCAACTAACCCCTTCGTAATTGGGGTTATGGTTTTTGTACTTGCAATCTTGCTTAACCCCTTGCGCAATTATTTGCAATGGCTGGTTGATACCGTATTTTTCCGAGGTCAGAAAGCGTATCAGGAGCGTCTTCAACGTTTTGGGCAAGACCTGAATCCAGTGCTTGATCTGAATGGAATTGGTAGTCTTTTGCGCAAATATGTTCAGGAGACGCTAGCCCCGACTCAACTGCATATCTTTTTGACAGATCCCATAAGTGATAACTATATCGCCCTCGTTGATGAAGAAGGCGAGACAACCACCGATCTCAGGTTTGCTGCCAGCAGCGCTCTCCCGGTATTCCTAAACAAATCCAACACCTTCCTCTTCATTGGCAGCGGAATGGAATTGCCACCCTCCCTTTTGCCTGAGCAAAATCGGATTGCTCTTCTGGGCACTCAAGTATTTATCCCTTTGAACGGCAGGGAAGCCCAACTGATTGGTTTTATGGCGCTTTCATCTCGCCAATCTGCGGAACCTTACACGACGATGGATCTGGATTTTCTATCTTCTTTGAGCGACCAGGCTGCCATTACCGTTGAACGCGCCCAAGTGATCTCTGTCCTGGAACGCCGGGTTAAT
>CAYWIC010000079.1:0-22947 GCA_964458115.1 uncultured Anaerolineales bacterium
GGTGCCAAACACGGCCAGGATCAAACCCTCGGCCAGGATGGCGCGCATGACCGTTCTCCGTCTGGCGCCCACGGCCCTGAGCATACCGATATCTCGTTTGCGTTCGACTACGCTGGTTCGGAAGGTGTTGAACATGATCATCCCAGCCATTGCTAATGCCAGCAATCCGAACATGGAGAAGATCACATTGGCAAATTCCATCAGGGCAGCCCAGATATCGGAGCCGCCCTCTATGGGGCTGAATTCATACCCACGTCCAAACATCGAAGCCATGTCGGCTTCGATGGCAGTCGCATCAGCCCCTTCGGTGAAGCGCCCCATAATCGCATTGACTCGGTTCGGGGTGTTTAGCAAATCTTGAGCCGCCGGGATGGGCATGAACACTTGCTGCGTGCCTAGCATGATGCCAGGATCAGCCAATGTGCCAACGACCTGGAAATTCATCCAACCCCCAGCTCCTGGGAGACGGACCGTTTCGCCAACCCCGATTCCCAGCCCCTGGGCAAAGATCTCCGATATCAACACCACCTGACCATCGTCGGGTTGCAAAAGCCGCCCTGCCGCTAGCCGACGGCCAGCCGCAGTTATGACGTTAAAGGTTTCGTCAGTGTTTGTTGTATCCACACCAAAAACTTGAATGGTGTTAATCGGCCGATCATCTGCAGTCGTGTAATGATCGGGTGGTGCGGAGACGGTACGTGAGATCAAACTAGCTGTCGCTTCAACTCCAGCGATCGAGGCTACGTTGGACTGATATTCACCCCTGAAGAAGCCACCATCACGGCGGGTTACATACAGGTCAACCTCCGACAACGCCATCGATTGTGTACTGGAGACAAATGTTTCTTTGAAGGCTGGAGCCAAGGCGTTCAAACCAAACATCATCATCACCCCAATTACGATGGACAAGACGGTCATAATGGACCGAATGGGACGACCTTTGATATAGCTCCAAGCGAGAGGAAGTACACGCATAATCAGCCTTCCTTCCCGTTGTTATTAGTTTCTTCAGTAATTTTCCCGTCTTCCATGTGGATGATACGATCCGCAAACGATGAGATGCGGGGATCGTGGGTTACCAGCAAGATGCTGCGTTCCCAACGGTCGACAATCTCCCTGAGCAGTGTAGCAAATTCCTCGGCTGCTTTGGAATCAAGGTTACCCGTTGGCTCATCGGCCAGGATCAGGGTAGGGTCAGTTACCAGAGAACGGGCGATAGCCACCCGCTGGCGCTGTCCACCCGAAAGCTCATCAGGGCGGTGCGTGCTGCGGTCGTCGACTTCAAGTTTCTCCAACCACTCGGCCGCCTTGGACTGGGCATCGGCGGGTTTTGTGCCGCCTAGCACCAAGGGCAGGGCGGTATTATCCAGGGCATCAAGGGTGGGGATCAGGTTGAAGAACTGAAAGATAAAGCCAATGTGCTCGCGGCGTAGGTCGGTCAGATCATCATCATCCATGCTGCTCAGGTCTTTGCCCTCGATTTTGACCACACCGTCTGTCGGGCGATCAAGTCCGCCGATCATGTGCAACAAGGTCGACTTGCCACAGCCGCTGGGTCCCATGACGGCGACGAACTCGCCGGTATCAACATGCAAGGATACGCCATCCAGGGCGTTGACCTGGGCTTCACCGCTGCCAAATATTCGGGTTAGATTTTCGGTTTCTACGATTCTCATTGTTTGCCTCTTGGAGACTTGGTTGCTAAATTTTCAGCAGATATTATACTCGGAACCCAATCTGTGGGATATTCCAGTGATAGGGGCGTGCAGGACGCGGAGCGCTCCTATCAACCCTATCACTTCATGATTCCCCCTGCTAATACAGCTTCTTCCTTGGCTATTTCAGCCCTGAATGAAGGAAACTCTGAATAAAGCGTCGTTGGAAGATAAGGAATGTGATGAAAAGCGGTGCGATTACCATCAGTGTGGCAGCAGTCAATAGAGACCATTGGGCACCGATCTCACCAAGTTGTGTGAAGCGTACCAATCCGGCAGTGAGCGGCCGGCTCTTGTCGCTGTTGGTGATGATTAGTGGCCAAAGAAATTCGTTCCAGTGCCATGTGGCCGATGAAAGCCCAAAGGCGACTAATGCTGGGATCGATGGGGGTAGATAAACGTTGAAGATGAGTTGCCACCATGAACAACCGTCAATAATGCCTGCATCGACCAGGTCGCGCGGTACATCCATGAAAGCCTGACGCATAAGAAATGTTCCAAAGGCCGAACCAAAGTACGGAATGGCGATAGCCAAACGGGTGTCGAACAACCCCATCCAACGGATAGTGGCGAAATTGGGGGCCAGCAGCGCCGAGGTGGGGATCATCATTTGTAATAATACAAAGAAGAATATCCAGCGTTTACCAAAGAACTCATAATTGGCAAAAGCGAAACCTGCCAGGACGATCGTGATTAACTGTACTCCCAAGATGATGAGAACAACGATGATGGTGTTGACATAATATTGCCCAAAGGGAGCCAGCGACCAGGCTCGTGCGTAGTTTTCTACGCTGATGCTGGTGCTGAACCAGATATCGCCACGGCTCATGGCATCTTTAGCAGGCCGAAACGAGGCGATCAATGCCCAGATGACGGGGATCGACCAGATCACTGCCAGGAAGGTTGCCAATACGTTTGTAATCCAGTGACCCAAGCGCTTGATCATTCTGCGGGAATTCGAGAGGGATGCGCTCATGTCAGGCCTCTTTGCGCTCCGAGGTGATGAAATTCGTCACTGTGAATGCTAACAAGACCACCACGAAAATAACCGTGATGGCTGCTGATGTCCCGATATCTTGATATTCGAAACGTTGCTGCCATAACTCGAAGAGCAACAGGGTGCTGGCCCGGCTGGGGCCACCGCTGGTCAATACGAAGACATGGTCTACCGTGCGAAAGGCATCAATGAATGCCACGATCGTGATGAATAATGTGGTGCGGCGCAGTAATGGGAAGGTGATCTGCCATAAGGTTTGCCAACCGCTGGCACCATCCAATGCAGAGGCTTCATAGACATCCTGAGGTAGATTTTGTAATCCAGCCAGGTAGAAGATCATGTAGTAACCAGAATTTTTCCAGATGGCGACGATAATGACGGATAATAAGGCCAGGTCGGGGTTGCCAGTCCAGTTTTCAGCTCCAGTGTAGCCAAGGAAACGCAGCGCGGCATTGAACAGCCCGTAATTAGGTGTGAAGAAGAAGAGCCAGATTGTGGCTGCGCTGACCATGGGCAGCACCAAGGGATGAAAAAAGGCCAGCCGAAATAAGCCGATGCCGCGCACTTTGCGGTTGACCAGCAGGGCGAACAAGAATGCCAGCACAATGCTGATCGGCACCGTGCCAACGATATATTTGAGGGTATTACCGATGACCTGAATGAAATACTGGTCGGTAAACAGGTCGACATAATTGCCCAGCCCGATGAAAGTTGGCTCGCGGAAGCGGGCGATGTTCATGCGCTGGCGGAAGAAGCTCTGATAGACCGAGAGCAGCACAGGCCATGCAGTAAACAAGGCCACGAATGCTGCTGTTGGGAAGATCAAGATATAAGGTATGGATTTGAATTGTTTGCGGGAGACTTGTATGCTCAAGAAGGCATCCTTATAAAAATGGGGTGACCAGAAACCATCATGGCCACCCCATTTGCGATCATTTAGGGATCAGTAAGGATTAGGGGCAAAAATCTGCCATTGCAGCATCCGCTTCGGCCTGTGCGGCGGCCATAGCTTCTGCGGTGTCCATTTCTCCATTATATGCTCTTTGCAAGTAGTCGTGGAAGATGTTGCGTACTTGGCCGAGATTCTGAATGGAGAGCTCAGCACCCGCAAATTCAAGTGCGTCACGGGTAGCCAGGGCTTGGGGAACTTCCTCAACATAGGCCACCATGGCGTCGGTTTCGTATGCGCTGGCACGGTTGGCGATGTAACCGGTGTTGATGCTGTAATCAGCCACATACTCGGGGCGGGAAAGGAACTCAACGAATTTCCAGGCCGCGTCTTGTTGTTCTTGAGGGGCACCTTTCAAGATGTAGAAATTGCCGCCACCAGGAACGCTGGCATAAGTGCCTTCTTCCTTGCCAGGATAGGCCATCACGCCAACCTCAAATTCAGACTGGTCAATGATGCCACTCAGGCTGCCAGATGAATGGGTGATCATAGCGGTTACGCCGCTGGCAAAGTCGGTGGTTGCTGTGGGCCAAACTGACTGAACACCAGCCGGCATTGCGCCATATTCTGCTGAGAGATCAATATAGAACTGAACGGCCTCGATCACCTTTGGGTCGTCAAATACCACGGTGCAGTCGTCATTGAGAATATTTTGTCCTGAACCAATCGCCAAGGGTTGGAAGAGCCAATAAGGCCATCCAGATGGGAATTGCAAACCCCAGTTTGTAGTATCCCCTTCTACAACTGTGAGCGCCTGAGCGGCATCAGCCCAACTCTGCCAACTGGTGGGTGGCTCCAGTCCGGCATCAGCGAACATATCGGCATTGTAGTACATCACGACAGCACTGCGCTGGAAGGGAATGCTCCAAAGTTGTTCATCATAATAGGAGTTAGCCAGGAAGGCGGGCAGGAAATCTTCGAGATAGGCTTCACCAGTTGCCATTTCGGAGATATAGCCATCCATAGGTGCGATGTAATCGGCGTTGATCAGATCATAAAGGGCAGTCGCCAGCATCACGGCCAAGGCCGGAGGTTCACCGCCACCGTCGATGGTTGTCTGAATAGCGGTTTGGACATCGCCATAGCCGCCAGAGAAGACAGGCTCCACAGTGATGTGCGGATATTCTGCCTGAAAATCCTCGATATAGCCCTCGAGGATAGCGGCGATAGGAGCGTCTACGGCAACCGGGTAGAACACCTGGAAGGTGACTGGCTCCTCATCCTGTGCGAGGGCAGCCGTGCTGAATACAGCCAGCAAGCCTACGAGCAGGAATGCCATAACTACAAGTAGTGTCTTTTTGTTGCGCATCATCCTTTCTCCTTTCTCCATTGAGAAATAAGTTTACTTCGTGCGGATCATTCGCACGATATTCAATTCCACAATATTTGAATTGAAACAGATCTTGCTGTAGTTGACGGGTTGGTTATCTATCGTATAGATAGTTGACCGCACGCTGAGAATCGGTGTTCCTTCTGGTAATTCTAAATATTGTGCAACCTTAGAACTAAGGGCCGCAGCGCGAATGCGAGATTGAATTTGATGCAGAGGTGTATCGAGAGACGCGGACAGAAAATGTACGGTATTGCCGTCAAACTCATCCCAATTCAGATCCACTGCTTCTACGGTTGGAGCCATATAATCATCAACATAGATTACCGGCTGTTGGTCGGCAAGAACTATTCGTTTGATGTGCCGAATCTTTTCCGAAGATGGCGATTCGAAAACATCATAAACCTCCGCGGGTGCGTAATCAAACCCCATGGAAAGTGTTCGAAAGTTCGGTGTGTAACCTACGTCCTGGATGATCTGGGCAAATGGGGAAAACTCATTGAGTGAATCTCGGATTACCGGAGAATTGGCAACAAAGGTACCAATTCCGTGGCGTCGGACGATGATGCCTTCGTTTTCTAAGGAGATATATGCTTCCCGAAGAGTATTCCGGCTGACCCCCAAGGTTTTCGCAATCGAAGCTTCTGATGGCAGTTGATCGTTGCGAATCAGCTGATTTTGACTGATGTAACTGAGCAAGTAGGCTTTTACTTGCTGTAAGCGCGTGCTGGTATTTATTTTCAAAATTACCAAACCTGCTTGAAAGATTGGACGTCCAACGTCTTCATCATATAACAATTAATTGCTCGTGTCAATAGCCGTTTTGTGAGGTTAGGGTTTTCTTAGATCGAATTGATATGTCCCGATCGGAAAGTGGCAAAAAACAAGGGCTACCTGCGTTATGCGCAGCCAGCCCTTGTTTTTTGCGAATAAAGCCTTTACCTTAGTTCAACCCCTCTTCGGTGGCAGAAGAATCATCCTTCCACGGCACCCAAGCCAAAATTATCGTCCCCTGGTCCATCTTCGAGCTGATCTTGACATCCCCGCCCACTTTGCGAGCGCGGCGCTGCATGTTCGAGAGTCCATGTCCAATAATCTCGCCGGTATTTTCGATGTCGAAGCCGCGACCATCGTCACTGACTTTCAAGAGCACCTGTTCATCGGTCCCCCAAAGCTGAACTTCTACCTCGCTAGCGTAGGCATGCTTGGCGACATTGGCCAGGGATTCCTGGCAGATGTGGAATAATGCCAAAGCGTTTAGGCGCGGCAATCCATTGAAACCATTCTCCGAAGTGGCCAGATTTGTTTTGGCCTTGGTGTGCGTGCGAAATTCATCCAGCAGACGCTGAACACCATGGGGCAAAGATTCGCCCCCGCGTAGTTGTCGGGGGCGGAGATCGAGGATGTAAGCCCGGATATCCTGGATGGTGCTGTTGAGGCCCTCGATGCCTTCGCTGATCTTTTGCCGGGCGACCTTGACATCGTCTTCTAGCGACATACGCGCCAGATCCAGCGCCAGACCCACGCTGTAGATCGATTGAATGATGCCATCGTGCAGGTCCATGCCGATGCGCTCGCGCTCTTCCAGAATGGCGATGCGACGGCCCTGCTGTTGTAGTCGCGTGTTCTCAATGGCAGTACCAGTCCAGGTGCCGATTGCTTCCAGTAGATCGAGTTCGCGCCAGCTATACTGTCGGTCATCACGACTGGCGACAGTCATAACGCCGACAACCCGGTTGCTTGCACGCAAAGGAATGCAAACCAGGCGTTTGAAACCGGCTTCGATCACCGCAGGGCGCAAGCAAACCACATCTTTTCCCAGCGGCGGGCTTTCGAGGGTCTTGTCCTCCAGCGCTGCCCGTCCCACCATGCCCTCCCCAAAATTGAAGCGCTCGCAAGACCAGAAGGCTGAAGCGGCCTCCCCGCGATGCTTCTTCAACCACAATACTTCGGCGTCTTCTTCCCGTAGAAAAACTTCCCCTGCTTGAACACCGAAATGTTCGATTACCTGGGTCAAGGTCTCATCTAGGATTTCATCCATCCCCGCAGCGCGTTCGGAGGCTTTGGCCAAATTGTAGAGCAGGGTTAGATCGTCGAACTGCTCCATCAGGGTTTTATCGCGTTCAACGACGCTTTCGTACAAGCGAGAGTTCTCAATAGCTACGGCAGCGTAGGCCGCCAGGGTTTCAATGACCCGCTCATCATCTTCCGTAAACTCGGGGGCATTCTCCTTGTTGGTCAGGTATATTTGTCCCAACATGTGTCCCCCCGACATTATTGGGACACCCAAAAACGACTGCATATCGGGGTGATTATCTGGGAAACCAACGCTTCGCTCATCTTCACCGAGATTTGCAACGCGCAGTGTTTTTTGCTCTTCAAGCAGCGCACCGATCAACCCTAAACCTTTAGGCGGGTGAGCGATATTGGCGACTTCTGCATCTGTCATACCAATGGGGATGAATTTTTCGATTTTGCCATTTTCGTCAACAATGCCAATGGCCGCGTACCGGGCATTGGCCTGTTCGCGGGCCATGCTCACGATCCGCTCTAATACATTGTTGCGCGACAAATCACTCACTAATTGCAGACTAGCCCGGTGCAGTGCGACCAGTCTTTCTTCTAATTGCTCACGAGTTAGTGTTACCATGCAGGGATCCTCACCAACCTAATTTTACCAAAGAATGTCCAAAATACATTGGCGATTCCTAGAGAGCCAAGTTGGTTGCTGTCGATGGAGTGAGCCTGATAGTTTTTGCCAGCAACTGGCCCTACAATATGATTGAATATCTGCATGCAAAGCCGCAAATTCGCTAGGATTATAAATATTAAAAGGAGTTACGCACTTGAAGCGGATTGGGCTGGGAATAGGGGGATGGGGGCGTAGCCCCCATCCCCCTATTCCCAGCCATTTTCTCGCTGAACTGCGCAAGTCCTAATTAATTTTTTCTTTGCGACTCTGCGTCTTTGCATGAGGCGAAGGGTAATGGTTGATTCTTTGAAAAGCTCACGTATCTCTGGATTTTATGATCTCTCCCTCGAAGAGCGGTTGAGCAAACTCGCTCAGGGTGGATTCGTGGACCCCGAAGATTTGTCCGTTCTCAAAGGTCTAGGTGGCCTCACCCTCGAAGGTGCCCAACATATGATCGAGAATGTGGTTGGGATGTACAATTTGCCTTTAGGGCTAGCGCTGAACTTCACTGTCAACGGGCGAGATGTAATTGTGCCGATGGTTGTTGAAGAGCCATCCATTGTGGCGGGTGCATCTTATATGGCCAAATTGGCCCGCGCCGCCGGTGGATTCGAGGCCCAAACCACAGCCCCAGAGATGATTGGGCAGATGCAAGTCTTGGGTGTGGACGATTTAGAGCGCGCGCGACACTCGATAGCAAATAAGAAAGCCGAACTTCTGTCTGAAGCTTCAGAAATCGACCCAATTCTAAAAAAATTAGGCGGCGGCCCGCGCGACCTGGAAGTGCGTCTGATCGATGATTCACCCATAGGGACATTCATGGTCGTGCATCTGATCTACGATGTGCGCGATGCCATGGGGGCCAATGCCATAAACACGGCCTGTGAAAGATTAGCCCCACAGATCGAGGCGCTCACGGGGGGGCGAGTGCATTTGCGGATTCTCTCCAACCTGGCAGATCGTCGTCTGGCATCTGCGCGCTGCACAATCCCATTAGCGCAACTGGCCTTTGGGGATTATTCTGCCGAAGAAGTGCGCGACGGCATCATCGCCGCCTGGGCTTTTGCCGAAGCAGATCCCTATCGGGCAGCCACGCACAACAAAGGCATCATGAATGGTGTCGATGCGGTGGTTCTCGCGACGGGCAATGACTGGCGTGCTGTTGAGGCTGGGGCCCATGCCTATGCGGCGCGCGGGGGACGCTATACATCCCTGAGTACCTGGGGCAGCGACTCCGAAGGCAATCTCACTGGTACATTGGAAATGCCCATGGCAGTGGGCATCGTTGGCGGGGCTACAAAAGTACATCCAGGTGCTCAATTGGCACTTCGAATTATGAGCATCGAATCTGCCAGCCAGTTAGCTGAGATCATTGTTTCTGTGGGCTTAGCCCAAAACCTGGCTGCCTTACGAGCGCTGGCGACCGAAGGCATCCAACGCGGTCACATGAGTCTGCACGCCCGGCAAGTTGCCATCGCTGCTGGCGCTCAGGGCGATGATGTTAGCCGCCTGGCAGCCCAATTAGTTGCTGAAAAGACTGTGCGCATCGATCGCGCCAAAGAGATTCTAGCTCATGACAATTTCCGAAAATAGTGGGCTGGGGTGTGGAACACCCCAGCCCACTGTTTTCGAGCATCTCGTCTGTACGGTGACATTATCATATAGTCACTTGCCTAAGGAAATAATGCTATGACAGAGAAAAAATCTGAATCCTTGCTTCTCAAACCCTCTCAGCCCGTTGGGATCGTTGGCTATGGGGCCTATGTACCGAGATATCGCTTGCCTGCCAAGGAGATTTCACGGATCTGGACCGGTGGAACTGGAGGAACGCCAATTCAAGAAAAGTCCGTCCCTGGTCCGGATGAAGATACAGCTACGATGTCCATCGAGGCAGCTCGCAACGCTTTGACGCGCGCCGGGATAGACCCTGAAGAGATCAGGGCAGTCTGGGTAGGCTCCGAGTCTCATCCTTACGCAGTCAAGCCGACCTCTACGATTGTGGCCGAAGCCTTGGGAGTCGTCCCCTTCACCCAGGCTGGTGACTGGGAATTTGCCTGCAAGGCTGGCACCGAAGCTATGGTGGCTGCCATGGGCTTCGTCGGTTCGGATATGGCCAAATATGCTTTGGCCATTGGTATGGATACAGCCCAGGGGCGCCCCGGAGATGCTCTGGAATACACCGCCTCGGCTGGCGGCGCGGCCTTTCTGATCGGTCCGGCCGAAGAATCAGTGGCAGTAATCGAGAGCACCCTTTCATACGTCACTGACACACCTGATTTCTGGCGGCGAGAATACCAGAAATACCCCGAACATGGCCAACGCTTTACTGGAGAGCCGGCTTATTTCAAGCATATTTCATCCGCTGCACGGGCTTATCTGGATGCTACAGGCACTACGGCGGAGGATTACCAATATGCTGTGTTCCACCAACCTAATACCAAATTCCCCAGCAGAGTGGCAGGCCAGCTGGGTTTTAATAAAGAGCAGATTGCAAATGGATTGCTGGTGCCGGTGATTGGCAATACCTATTCGGGCGCAGCTATTATCGGGTTGACGGCCATTCTGGATGAGGCGCAGCCTGGAGATCGCATTTTGATGGTCTCCTTTGGCTCTGGCGCGGGCTCAGATGCGTTTGGCATCCGTGTCACCGAACGTCTTTTGGAGCGGCGCGACCTGGCCCCCAAGACACAGACCTACATTGCCCGCCGGACGGAGATCGATTATGCCACGTACTCGCGTATGCGCGGCAAATTGGTGATGAAGTAACATTGGGAAAATGCCGAGAAAAGGGTGTGTGCGGGGGTGTTTCACCCCGCACACACCCTTTTCTCGGAGAAACTGCATTTCGAGCTGTATGTGAAATGGATTGAATAATATGACAGAAGTCGTTATCGCAGGAATTGGGCAAACCCTTGTTGGAGAACACTGGCATCTCTCCTTACGAGAGCTGGCTTTTCATGCCATCGAGGCGGCCCGCGCGGATGCTGGGGGATTGCTGCCTCAGTCGCTTTTTGTGGGCAATATGATGGCGCCTAACCTTTCTGGGCAGGCGCATCTAGGTGTCCTGATCGCTGATTTTGCGGGATTGCGCGGCATTGAAGCCTACACCGTCGAAGCAGCTGGCGCTTCAGGGGGAGCGGCTCTAAGGGCTGGATACCTGGCAATAAAATCTGGATTTGTGGACGTCGCACTGGTTGTTGGCGTCGAAAAGCTCACTGACAAAGTTGGCCCTCAAGTAGATAGCGCCATCGCCACCAGTCTGGATAGCGATTATGAGGCTGTTCAGGGAGTGACTCCGTTGACCCAGGGGGCGATGTTGATGCGGCGCTATTTCCATGAGTACCAGGTACCTGAAAATGCCTTGGCAGGATTTCCTGTCACAGCGCACGCCAATGGGGTTGGAAATCCCAATGCCATGTTTCGCAAGGCCATTAAGCCCGAGTTTTATGGGCGCGCGGGTATGGTTTGCGAGCCTTTGAATATGTTCGACGCTGCGCCTGATGCCGATGGTGCTGCGGCTGTCTTGCTCTCTCGTGCCGAGTTACTGCCCCCCGATGCCCCTCACACCCCTATTCGGATCGCAGGCTCGAGCGTTGCATCGGATACTTTATCACTGCACGACCGCCCAGACCCTCTGGATTTTCGGGCGGCGCGCCTCTCAGTAGAATGGGCCTGTACTCAGGCGGGGATTGCTATCCATCAGGCGGATTTTTTCGAATTATGTGACCTTTATTCGATTTATGCAGCGCTCTCTTTAGAAGCGGCTGGTTTTGCAGAGCGCGGCCAGGGGTGGGTACTGGCCCAAGATGGACAAACCAGCCTCAATGGCAATATCCCAATCTCCACCCAAGGGGGCTTGAAAGCGCGCGGTAACCCTTGGGGAGCCACCGGCGTCTATCAAATTGTCGAGGCTGTCCAGCAATTGCGCGGTAGTGCAGGGGCAAACCAGATCGCCGAAGTAGAAAACGCGTTGGTGCAGTGTCTAGGCGGTCCTGCGTCTACTGCTGTCACCCATGTTCTAGCAAGAATGTAAGGAAATTATTGAATTTTTGATCCTGATAGTTCTTGATAGTTTTGCTGACTATACTACAAGCGAATTGGACCTGAGGTCTCAAGGAGTATGATATGGAAATCCCACGTCATTGGCGTCTAAAAAAACAGCGATACGCTCTTGTAGGTGAAGTTTGCCCGCATTGTGATGCGAAGATTTTCCCGCCGCGCGATGTTTGTCCCGAGTGTGGTGATGAGGCCAAGACCCTATATGAATTCAGCGGACGTGGGGAAGTTTATTCTTACACCACGTTATCAAATGCGCCTGCAGGATACCAGGCTTCTGCACCATATACAGTTGCGCTCGTCAAGTTAGAGGAGGGCCCGATGGTCACTGCTCAATTGACGGATATTGGCGAAGAGCCAATCGCGATTGGTATGCCCGTAGAGATGGTAACCCGTAAATTGCGCTCAGAAGGGGATGACGATCACGGCATGTTGGTATATGGCTATAAATTCCGACCCATGGAACTGCATCAGTTGGCCGCTGCAGATTAGCTTGCTAAATAACTGAAATCCAAGGCGCTCAACACAGAGCGCCTTTTCTCTTTAACTGTCTAAAATCGAATCCCCAAAGTGTGAAAAGTTCATTTATAATGCTGGTGCTATAAAAGCAGTTTACCTTGTGAGCAAGTTTTCGTTGATTATCTCGGAGAATAAAATGCCAATAGACCCCGCTGCCCTGGATGAATATCGTGAAGTATTAGGGGATGAGTTCGGACCTTTCTTTATCGATCTAATCGAAACTTTCTTCAATAGTGGTCCCGAGTTTATCCAAAACATGCAAGATGCTTTAGCAAACAACGATGCAGAGGCGTTCACCCGGTCTGCGCATACGCTGAAATCGAACTGTAAAACCTTTGGAGCTTATGAATATGCTGAAAAGGCTTTCGAACTTGAGGAACTGGGCAGGGATAAGAATCTCGTGGCTGCAAAAGAGAAACTCGATGCGCTGGCGGGTGAGTATCAGCAACTCGTTGCCGAGCTAGAAGACTTACGTGACAGTTTATAACGCCCTTGTATCTATCCCAAAAGAGAATGGGTCGGCTAAGCCGACCCATTCTCTTTTGGGATACTATTACCGTCTCTGTCGCATGCGCTTGGCAAGGCGTTTCCAAGCTTCGGTGGGTTCCTTTGGTCGTTGTTTCTTGTGCTCATTCTGACTGACCCAAAAAGCAAGATCCTCGAAGATCGCGCCCAATGGAGATTCCGGTTCTTGCAGTACAGGGGGAGATCCAAAGTTTATTGCCCTGACGAAGTCATCAGATGAAAAAGGGATCACCGATTTGATATCACGATTTAGACCGGTTTCAATATCGGGAACAGATAGCCCATGACGTTCGAATACCCAATTTAGAATCAACCGAATACGATTTAATGGGTACTCCAACGTTTCAAAGACTTCTAGGGCCATTACTGTGGACCGGACAGAAGCAAGTTCAGGTGCCAGGATGACTAATAGCTCTTCAGCCAGATCTAAACCAGCCAGCGTTGTTTCTGAGAAATTGTGTGGCAGATCGAGCACAACGTAATTGTAGCTTTTTTGCAAGATCTCAAGTACTCGATGAACTTTGGTTCCTTCAATAAGTTCGCCCTCTTCCACGTGCCGCGGTGCTGATAGCACATGTACGCCGCTGGGATGTTGGCGCATAGTTTGGCTAAGCACATCCGGGTCAATCCCTTCAACCTCCATGCGGGCGAGATCGGCCCAAGTATTGCGTAAGGGCAGGTTGAGCATCAAAGCTGACTGTCCGGCGGTCAACGCCAGATCAACCAGAGCGGTCTCCTCTCCCCAAAGCTGCGCCAATCCTGCAGCCAAGTTGACAGCGATCGATGAAACGCCAACACCCCCTCGCAGTGAAAATGCAGCCACCACTTTGCCATCCTTTTTCAGCATCTGGCGCGGCGCTACTGGAGCAGCTTTCCTGCGCAAAAGAACACTAACTCGGGCAGCGAGTTCGTCTGGTTCATAAGGTTTGGAGAGGTAATCATCAGCGCCTGCTTCGAACCCCTTGATCTTGCTTTCGAGGTTGTTCAAAGCCGTCAGGAGCAGTATTGGAATTTGAGCAGTTTTAGGGTTTTCGCGCAGACGCTGGCAAGTTTCATAGCCGTCCATGTTGGGCATCATTACATCCGAAATGACCAGATCGAAATCTTGTTCCCGAGCATACTTCAAGCCTTCTAGTCCGTCTGCTGCCATGGTGACATGATGCCCCGCGTTTTCGATGACTTTCTGATGCAGTTTCTGACTGACCAGATCATCTTCGATTATGAGTACACGTGCTGCCATGTAAAATACTCCTTAAGAAAAACGATCCCTCGATTTGTTGGTCGCTGCCAAGATTATACAATTGATTCCTGTTGAAAGCAAAAGTCGGGTCTTGATGAATATCCTTTGAGATATCAGATTTGGTGGAGTAGTACCCCAGAATCTGACAACTTCCACGGCGGTCCTCGAGAGCCTCATTTTTCTTGACGCTAAACGGTGAATATGCTAGTATCCCTTTAGAGAAACGTCATAAGAATTGGTCGATAGGATCATTCCAGGTACAGGACTTTCGTTTTCCATCGATGCTATTTTTGCAGGGGAACGATGACGCTGAATCCGCCCTTGTGCTTAAGAAATGAAGGAGCCAATATGATGAAAAGCAAACACGTTTTAGTCGTTGCCTTTATTTTGATGCTTGCAATTGGCTTATCTGCTTGTGAAAGAAGTGCCTCATCATCTATGCCAGGTACTGAAGGTGAGGGGGAATTTCCTCTACCCGAGGCGGAGGTTGGGACTCCTTCGGCATTGGAGGCCCTGGAAGCAATTACAACCCAAACGGCTATTGTCGAAGCGGGTGGCGGAGATCAAAATGCTGCCCCTCAAGCCGCAGAAGTTACTCCTTTTGAAGAGGTCAAGCCAACAGAGACTCTCCAACCAGAGGCACAGCCTGTGGTTGAGCCTGAACAGGAAGCTGAACCTGAACCCGAACCTCAAGCTGAACCCGTCGCGGTAGAAGAATATGATGTTCCCAGCAGGTATACACTTCAACCTGGTGAATTTCCTTACTGCATTGCACGCCGGTTCGATATTGCCCCCTCTGCGCTTTTATCAGCAAATGGATTATCATCTTCTTCGATGACATTTCCAGGAACTGAGCTGATCATCCCTCAGAATGCCGCCCACTTCAATGTTGGGCCGCGAGCGCTGCGGAGCCACCCCACAACATACGTTGTCCAGTCTGGGGATACGGCCAATTCCGTGGCGTGTCTCTTTGGAGATGTAGATCCTCGAGCGATCAGGGCGGCGAATAATATCGACGGCGCGTTACCTGTAGGGAAGACAATTCAAATTCCCTGAAAATGACAAAACCTTTCCGATAAAAAGGGTGTGGGGCGGCTCTGCCGCCCCACACCCTTTTTATCGAGAAATCTTCGAGGTGTAGCGATGTACAAAACCCTCCAAAGTGAAACGAAATATCGCGGCAAAGCTTTCTCAGTACGTAGAGATCGAGTTCGCATGCCCCAAGGTCGTATCACAGATCTGGATATTGTCGAACATGTTGGCGCAGTGACCATCTTCCCGATCGATGCGGACGGCAACGTGTGGTTTGTGCGCCAATATCGACATGCTTCAGAGCAAGAACTGCTAGAACTTCCGGCAGGCACTCTAGAAGAGAATGAGGCACCAGAAGCATGCGCCCAACGAGAGCTTCAAGAAGAGATTGGGATGAAAGCGGATAATCTGCAGTTGATCGGAGAATTCTTCCTGGCACCGGGCTATTCGACGGAATTGATGTCAGTATACTTAGCCAGCGAACTTTCACCTTCAGCCTTGCTTGGTGATGAAGACGAGTTCTTGAGTGTGGAAAAAATCCCCATCACAGATCTGCTCGAGATGGCCTGGGAGAATAATATTCAGGATGCCAAAACCCTGGCGGGATTGATGCTGGCTTTGCCATATCTTAATATACCCTAACTGCTCTCTTCCCTTTTGAGAATCAGCATGGTATAATTCCGGGCCGTCCGCCTAAGGCGTGTTACGCTTGGCGGCTTTATTTTGCAATAACATGACTGCTTTGGCATTAGCCTATGCAGAGAGAAAATCGAAACTTCTATTAAGGTAAGTAATCATGAACGAATTATTGAAATCCGTAGCAGCTACCGAAAATCCAAACGTACCTGATCTGAAAATCGGGGATACGGTGAGTGTTTTCTTGCGCATCAAAGAGGGCGAGAACGAGCGCGTTCAGGAATTCAAAGGCACCATCATTGGGCAACGCGATAGCACCAATACACCGACATTCACCGTGCGCCGCATCGCCAGCAATGGCATCGGTGTGGAACGTACTTTTCTGACCAAATCTCCTCGGATTGAAAAAGTGACTGTGCATCGCCACGCGCATGTCCGCCGGGCCAAACTATACTACCTGCGAGATCGCACCGGTAAACGTGCCCGCCTAAAGCAAAAATTTTCGAAGTAACTTTTTGTATCCTAAGTTGGCATGACTTTGTATGACCTTTCGAGTTGCGATAGATCATATGAAGTCCACTCTGCTTATCTAGGGGTGTAGCAAAAATATCGCTGCACCCCTTTTGTTGTATACACCTATGGCCCCACCACTCATTGGAATCACCACAAAACGTCAGCAGAACAAGTACGGATTTCCAGAAATCGCCATCGCCGAAACATACCCACAGGCGGTCCTCAGAGCGGGTGGGATGCCCGTATTGATTCCCTTAGGTATGCCCGAAGAAAGGATCCGGCAAATCGTGGGTTTGGTTGATGGCATCATTTTTAGCGGTGGGGGGGATATCGAACCAGGGGAATATGGATCAGAGATGACTGAGAAGGTTCATACGGTGGACTCAGACCGAGACCGGGTGGAAATCCAGTTGGTTGGGGAAGTGGTTGAGGATGGTAAGCCGTTTCTGGGGATTTGCCGCGGTATTCAAGTGATCAATGTTGCCTTTGGGGGCACGCTCTACCGCGATATCCTCGAAGAGCACCCTAATGCCATCGAACATACTTACTATCCCGATTGGCCTTGGGATCATCTTGCTCACAATGTCGATGTTCAGGCTGGCAGCGTGTTGGCAGACATCCTGGGCTCGACGGATGTTCCCGTGAACAGCTTGCATCATCAAGCCATAAGACAGGTTGCCTCAGATCTTGTGCCCATCGCCTATGCGCCAGATGGCATAGTCGAGGGCGTAATGCTGCCTGAGCACCCATTTGGGTTGGCAGTGCAATGGCATCCGGAGTGGCTGCCAGAGCATAAGCCCATGCGGGCGTTGTTCCAGGCGTTTGTGGATGCAGCTAACTCTGAGCGTAAAGCGTGACGTGTGAAACCTGGGGAGCCAGTTTCCAGTATAGGGGTATTTGACTCAGGAGTCGGGGGTCTTTCGGTTCTACGTGAGATTTGGCGTCAACTGCCGGCCGAAAATCTAGTATTCTTCGCAGATCAAGCTCATGTCCCTTACGGGCAGCGCTCTGCCTCGCAAGTGCGGAGTTTTTCCAAAGCGATCACTCATTATCTACTCTCGAAAGGTTCGAAACTGATTGTCGTTGCCTGCAACACCGCCTCAGCAGCAGCGCTACATTATTTGCGCGATTCCTTTCAGGATATCCCATTTGTCGGCATGGAACCGGCTGTGAAACCTGCGGCAGAACGAACCCAAAGCGGCATTGTGGGTGTTTTGGCCACCCCAGCAACGTTTCAGGGGCGGCTATACAATTCTGTCGTGGAACGCTTCGCACAGGATGTTACGGTGATGACGGATACATGCCAGGGATTGGTGGATCAAATCGAGCTGGGGGAATTCAATTCTCCGGCGACACGCCGCATATTGGAGAAAGCGCTTCATCCCATGTTGGAGAAAGGGGTGGATCGGGTGGTGATGGGCTGTACGCATTACCCCTTTGTGATCCCCTTGATCGAGGAGATTGTTGGCCCCCAGGTGGAAGTCATCGATCCGGCTCCAGCGGTGGCGCGTCAGGTTGGACGGGTACTAAAATTCTGGGGACTGAAAACATTAGAAACCTCCTCGGGAACAGTGGAATACTTCACCACCGGCGATCCTGCAAAACTGAGTCAGCTCCTACCACATTTGATTGGAAAAACAGCCCAAGTTCAGAAATTGCATTGGGAATCAGGGGTACTTTTATAGTTCTATCTTAAACCAGGAATCTATTTTCTAGTTTTTATCCAATTCAACAGCGTTTCCACATCCCAGGTATTGATCACCTGCGCGGGTTCTACCCAGGCGCGGCGGGCTGTGGCGATGCCGAAGTGGATCAGGTCGAACTGGTCTGGGGCGTGGGCATCGCAATTGATCGATAGAGGGATGCCTAGTTCAATTGCCCTGCGGGCGTAGATATCCTCCAGGTCCAGGCGGCTGGGATGGGCGTTGATCTCCAGAGCAGTGTTTGCTTCAGCAGCAGCAGCCAGTACAGCATCCATATCCAGGTCGGCGCCTTCCCGATCGGGTAGCAAACGTCCCGTAGGATGACCAATGATATTGACATGGGGGTTGTTGATCGCGTTTAGCAACCGCTGGGTGACTTTCTCACGCGGTTGACCCAGGCTGGTATGCAGGGAAGCCACCACGATATCGAGTTCAGCGAGCACATCATTGGGGTAATCAAGGCTGCCATCGGCCTTGATCTCTACTTCTGCGCCTTGCAAAAGAGTGATAGCATCCCCCAATTCATTTTGCACGGCATCGATTTCGATGCGCTGCTTTTGCAATCGTTCCACAGAAAGGCCGTTGGCAATGCCCAGGCTCTGAGAATGGTCGGTGATGGCCAGTATGCGATAGCCGCGCTGGATGGCCCCCTCAGCCATTTCTTGGATGGTGACTTTGCCATCGCTCCAGTTCGAGTGGCTATGAAGCTCGGCTTTATGGTCCTTGCTTTGGATGAGATGGGGAAGTTTTGCATCTCGGGCTGCTTTTACTTCACCGCGGTCTTCACGCAGCTCAGGGGGGATCCAGGGCAAACCCAGCGTGGTGTAGACTTCTTCTTCCGAGCTGCACAGTACTTCGCTCTCATCTTCGACGCGCTTGAGGGCATGTTCCGAGAGTGAGTAGCCCTGATCGAGAGCCAATTCCCGTAAGCGCACGTTATGATCCTTTGAACCAGTAGCATATTGCAGCGCTGTGCCAAATCGATCCGGGGGATGTGCCCAAAGTTGGGCGCGCAAACCGTTGGCGAATTCTACGCTGGATTTGGTAGAGCCGTGTCCCAAGATCTCAACCACATCTGGGCGCTCGACGAATGCTTTCATCACGGGGTCGGACTCTTCTGCGGCAGCCAGAATATCAAGATCACCGACATCGGCTCGCATCCGGCGCAGGCTGCCAGCGGCTTCTGCGGCGCTTACACCGGGCAGAGACCGCAGCATCTCAAGCAATTCCTGGGCGAATGGCCAGGCCACCCCCAACGGAGTACGACCTGAACGCCGCGCCAGGGCCTCGATCCCGGCGATGATCTTCTCCTCTGATTTTGCGCCCATGCTTGGCAATGTGCGTAACTCTCCCGCACGCGCCGCGGTTTCGAGTTCCTCTAATGTGGTAATACTCAGTTCGCGCCAGAAGAGTCCTACTTTTTTCGGACCTAATCCCTGAACCTGGAGTAAATCCGCCAGCGTGAGAGGCACTTCCGCGGCCAGGTTGCTCAAGAAGGTTAATTCGCCGGTGGAGAGCAATTCGTCGATCTTTTCGGCGATGGCCTTCCCAACACCTGGGATTTCGGTCAGCGTCCCCTCCCGCCAAACCTCATTGATGTCGCGCCCTAGGCTGATCAGGCTGTCTGAAGCTTTGCGATAGGCCAGGGTTTTGTAAACAATCTCCCCTTTAATTTCCAATAAGTCGCCGATCAGCTTGAAGGTATCTGCGAGTTGTTGGTTGCTGTAACGTGTTGACATTTTCGGCATAATTAGGCACCTGGATGTTTTTGCGAATTGTTATTTCTTTTGATCAACCCCCCGATGATTACGGATACAAATACGACTAATGCAAACAAAACGGCTCCGACCACCATGGGTTCGCGCTCTGGGGAGATAACCAGTGGTGTTGGAGAGGGCATGATCGAAGGCGTTTGGGTAGGGGGGATGAAGAGAATCACTTCAGTTGGTGTGGGGGATTGTGTAAGTCTGGGCGTTTCGGTCGCGGTCAGCATAGCGTCCGGCGAAGGCGTTGTGGCTGACTTTGTGACTGTGGGCGTGTATGAAGGTTTGAGGATGATCTGATCCCCAGGGTAGATGATGCTATTGAGTGTCAGATTGTTGAGGTTCAGCACTTCGGCGACTTCAACTTCGTAGGTGTTTGCGATACCGATCAGCGATTGGCCGTATGCAACCACGTGAATGATGGCTCCATCGTCCTGGGGTGTAGATTTGATGAAGGGGTCTGTCCCAGATCCGCTGGCTACAGTAGGAGGTACATACGGAACCCCGGAATCACTAGTGCCCTGCTCCCCACTGCCTGGTGCGCCAACGTAGTGACCAATATCTACAGTGTAGTATGTATAGCCATTAGCAACCCCTACACCCGCACCAATGTATAGCGATTCCGGATTGAGCATTGTCTGCAAGTGCAAGCTATCTTGCCAATATTCATAGATGGCTTTCTCGATGGTCATGGTCATTCCCCCGGCAATGTTCTCTGAGACGAATACTTTTGCACCGCTCCCAAAGCCATAAGCAATCGCTCGTTGCGTAGCCGAACTCCCGCCAGCGCCCACATGGGTTACCTGGCTGATAGCTGCCTGGTAATCGCTTTGGGCCTGGGCTGCGGCCATCAGTGCGTTATCGATTTGCAGCGCAGGCAGGCCATTCGCAGTGCGGAAGGCGTTGACAGCGGCAATAACACAAAAAGCATCACAATCCTGCGCCGCGCTGGAGACAGGATCAACGCCCAGGGCAAGCAGGATCAACCCAAACAGGAGCAAACGAGTCCAAATTTTCATCGCGCCCCAATGATACTTCAAAAGAGTGAGAGGCTAAAGGTGTAGAGGACGTCATGCAGGTAAATCAATTAGAAATGTGGTCCCCTCGCCCGGTTGGCTTTCCACCTGGATCTCCCCACCATGAAGCCCCACCAATTGACGTGCAATCGCCAGGCCCAGCCCGCTGCCTGAGCCATCACTGCGCTGGCGGGATCGGTCCCCTTTCCAGAAACGGTTGAAAATATAGGGTAGATCTTCGGGGGGAATCCCCTCCCCGCTATCCTGCACGGAGATGCGCATCCCAGGTAGGTCAGGGGTGGGCGCCGCTTTGATTGAAATTTTGCCTTCGGATGTTGTATAGCGCAGCGCGTTGGCAACCAAATTGCTCAACACCTGATCCAAACGATCTGCATCTCCGCTGATCATCAAACCCTCTTCATAATCGACATACAGGTCAATTCCGGCGGCTTCGGCTTGTCCACTGAAGCTTGTGCGTACATCCTCGAGCAACTCGGGAATATCAACCGTTTCCATCTTCAAAGGTAGCTGTCCTGCTTCGGCCAGAGTCAGGGTTTGTAGATCATCCACCAGCCGCCTAAGAAGGCGGGTTTCTTCCAGCGTTGCGGCAATATGCTCCGATGTAGGGTCATAAACGCCATCGAGCACCCCTTCCAGGTTGCCCTGAATGATATGCAGAGGCGAACGAAGTTCATGGGCTACATCGGCAGTCAGATTGCGGCGCTGGTTTTCAGCGCGGTCTAATTCCTCGACCATGCGGTTGAAAGACCCCGCCAGTCGCCGAAATTCTCCTGGCCCCTGCTGCGGCTCTGGGACCCGCACCTCCAGGTCACCCTCAGCCACGGCATCCGCGGCGGACATCACATCGGCGATTGGGTTGGTAATCCCTCGCAACACTCGAAATGCAACGGCCCCTCCAAGAAATGGCAAGGCCAACGATAGCCCACAGCCGCTGATCCAGATCAAAATTGCCATTCTGCCGCCGCCTTCGAAGAAATGCGATAGCAGGAAGGCAAAGGCAGCCATGCCGCCTAACACTAATAGGATCATCAAGCCAAAGATACCCACAAAACGCGCGAAGAACAGACCTCGTTGTCGCCGTGATGCTCCTGGCCAACGCGGCGCTTGATGGTCAAAGTGCGTCCAAGGTGGCTTGGATGTCCAATGTGCTTTATGGGGTTTTCGAGGGTGTTTCAAATTCGAACCTCACAATTTAGCCAGCAGGCGAGAAGTCCGAAAAAATGGAGTATACGCCGGGGGGGGCACTGCGGGTAAAACCGATTTTAGGAAGCGCGCGCGGGGGGATATTTTTAGAAAAAAAAAACATCATCGTTGAAGCGATACCCAACCCCATAGACCGTCTGGATGTATTGCGGGTTGGTCAAGTCGGTTTCGATCTTTCGGCGCAGGTTTTTAATATGCGAATCGACACTGCGATCATAGCCGTCGTATGCGATCCCATGCAAGTGTTCTAATAACAGCACTCTGGAAAAGATTTGACCAGGGTGTTGCGCCATTACTGCCAGAAGTTTGAATTCGTTGCGGGTCAGATGAATGGACTCTTCGCCCAGATAGATACGATGGCCTTCAAGATCGATCTTCAGATTCCCAGCATGGATCAGCCCTGGCTGGCGCACACCGCCTTGAACCCGGCGCAATACTGCCCGTACGCGTGCTACCAGCGCCCTGGGCGAGAAGGGCTTGGTGATGTAATCATCTGCCCCAAGCTCTAGACCAATGAGCTGATCGCTCTCCTCGGACCGGGCGGTCAGCATAATGATTGGTACATCTGATTCTCGCCGCAGAGCTCGGCAAACATCCAGGCCGTCCATGCCTGGTAGCATCAGATCGAGCACGATCAAATCGGGTTTGTCGCGCCGGGCTGTGGAGATAGCCGCGTGGCCATCTCCAGCAGCAATCACCCGGAAACCGCTCTTCTCCAGGTAATCGCGCGCCAGTTTGACGATTTTTGGTTCGTCATCAACGACGAGTATCGTTTCATTCATGTGGCTTTATTGTAATGCATGAACACCTAATCTGATCATATCTCATCGAGGGTCTCTAGGAAACGCCGCGGAAGTTGGTAGATTTGGGGGTATGGAGCGTGCGCCGCACGCTCCATACCCCCAAATCAGGAGTCAACCACGGAAATTCCCAGAAATCCCTCACCAATCCTGAAGGGCCTCGACAAGAGTAGGTTGCCCGAGGTACATGGCTTTCTCAAAGTCGCGAATTGTTCGTGATCAACAAGGAAAATGCTT
>CAYWIC010000080.1:0-22738 GCA_964458115.1 uncultured Anaerolineales bacterium
AAGTGGGGGTTGCCCACTTTTCGCCGACAGCAGTATTGCTACCACCCTATAGCGCCGAAATTTTAGCATGGATCAAATTAAGTTGCAAGGGGTTATCTGAGAAGAAACCACACAAAGGACTGATCACCTACAATTCTGGATGGCTATTTTTTAGGCAATCTTTTGACAAGTTTCTTGAGCAGGCGCAATTCGCCTTTGTGGGTGGTAACTTCGCCATCCAGCCAGGCGTTGCGCAGAGTAGTTAGGATTTGTTTGTAGGTTGGCCCTGGTGGAAGCCCAATCTCTCGAAGATCGTGCCCGGTTGTACGCGCGCTGACATTTTTCCATTTCTTAGAATACATTTCAAGGATCTGGCGTGCTTTAGGGTCGTCGCTAGCCCGGTGCAGCCCGTAAATTGCCAGGCAGGGGGTCTTAGCCAGGCGGCCAGTGATGGCGCTAGGCTTCTCGGATACCAGTCCAGGAAGCTCATGCCAGAGGACGCAGGCTGCGCGAATGGTTTCCGCCAAGGATCGGGGTAGCTTGAGGCGGTTGATCACGCCCTGGACGCGGTACACTGGGAGCGGGATCAACCATAGGATATAGGCCAAAGCTCTCTTCAATCGCAACCCACGTAAATCAGGTCCGAGGCTCCAGTGCTCTTCAGGGGTGCCAGCTTCGAGGGTCTCTATCTGGTCGGCGACGTGATCATCCCAGAGAATATCTTTGTGGATAGCCTTCAGTAGAGTAAGTTCATCCAGCCGTTCCAGCATTTGGCGGGCTTTATCTTCCTCGATGATATTGTCTAGTTCATGGCGAATGCGATCCCCCGAGACCCGGTCGAGAAGTGGTTTGGCTTCCAGCAATAGTTGCAGAGTGCGTTCCCCAATTTGAAAACCATAGCGCTGTTCATAGCGCACGGCTCTTAACATGCGAGTAGGGTCATCGACAAAGGAGAGCGAGTGCAGGGCACGAATACTGCCTTTTTGCAGATCACTTAGACCACCCCAGTAGTCATGCAGTTCGCCATAATGGTGACCGTCGAGGCGCATTGCCAAGGTGTTGATGGTGAAATCCCGCCGGTGGAGATCAAGCTTGATGCTGCCGCGCTCGACAGTAGGTAGAGCCGTAGGGTGGGTATAAAACTCAGTGCGCGCTGATATGAAGTCAAGCGTGGTTAGGGGCGATGGATCTGCAGTCAACTTCCCTAGCAGTTGGTGGTTGCTACCTTTAACTTCCACTTGATCACCGAGATGCCATTTCGCTGTCCCAAAGCGTTTGTGCATAGTAACGCGCCCCCCAAACTTGTCGCCAACGGCTTGAGCCAGAGCAATGCCATCGCCTTCCACCACCAGGTCGAAATCCAGGCTGGGGCGTTCCAAGAGCAGGTCGCGCACAAATCCACCGACTATATATATGGCGACGCCGCGAGTCTGGGCGAGTTCGGCAATTTCTTTGAGAAGTTCAAAACGGGCCTCTGGGAGCGCCTCTTCGAGTCTATTTGATAGGTTTTGGTGACCTGGGCGGGCGGTTTTAGCAGTCAGCGTTTTCAGTAAGTCAGTTCGAGTGACAATGCCAATGATGTTGTGGCTTTCATGATCCACAACGGGGACCTGCCCCCAACCTGAGTCGGTCATCAAATTTTGCAAATGCTCGATCGAATGGTCGGGATGAACGTGCGCATCTCCAGCTTTCATCAGGCTGGAGGCCGGCAAGTTGAGTTTGTGGGAAATGGCGCGGTCAACTGCGCGCCGAGTCAGCAGGCCGACGATGACCCCATTCTCGACGACAGGATAGCCCTCATACCCATAGCGCTGCATGCGTTGCAAGGCTTCCTCTACGGGGGTATCTGGTGTGAGAATTTGCGGCGTACGCGACATAATTTCATCCACCCTGACTGGGGGTTGGACGTATTCAGGGAGCAGTTCGATCAATTCTGCGCGAATTTCCTCGATGGGGCGTGATTTAACCAAGCCTGCCGCAGCCCGTGGATGCCCTCCGCCTCCGAATTGGGCTGCGATCTGGGCTACATCGATATCATCGCTGGTCGATCGACAGATCAGTTGCACGCCGCCGCGTATGGTGATGATCAGAAACAAGGCTTCTGGGTCGAGGAGATCGCGCAGTTTATGGGCAATGGTAGAGAGTTCTTCATCCATTTCTTGCGCATTGCCCGTAGCCACGATTACCTGATGCCCGTGGATATTCAGGTATTCGGCCGCCTCTCGCAGTTGATCGTAAATGGCCTGTTGAACTAGTGAAAGTGGATGATTCAGGAAATCATTGGCGATGGAAAGGTTAGCCCCTTCTTCTAGCAGGTACGCAGCTGCGCGCACATCCCGGGGTGTAGTTCGGCTGTAGGTTAGCGAGCCTGTATCCTCATAAATGCCTAACAGCAGGAGCGTTGCCTGGATGTTATTGAGTAAGATAGCTCGCTCCTGGATAGCTTCGACGAATATGGTCGTATTCGCCCCTGTGGCATCTGTGATGATCTCCCAATGGGCCGGGGCATCTTGACGTGGGGAGTGGTGGTCGATGACCTTGATGGGAGTACTGTCTCCCATGCCTTTGACACTGACCAGGGACTGCGTATCCACCAGGCAGACAGACTCTATCGAGGCAGCGCGAAAATCGCGCGGATCGACGAACGGAAGTTCGGCACCATAAAGCGTGATGAAGCCCCTCACATTGCGGTTGATCCGTCGAGGCAAGATAGGCGTAGCCTGCTCGTCTAGCAAATTAGCACCCAAAAGGGAGGCCAGCCCATCGAAATCGGTCTGTTCGTGTGTCAAGATTATTCGCATACGCTTCAATTTTACTTGATTTTTTGGGGGATATTCGCCAAACCATTTCTGGAGCACTGTTTACTGGATAAGGGTCACTGGTTATAATTTCTGCCGCATGGACATTCGAGAACTAACCCAACATATGCACAAGTTCGTCAGGGATAAAGGCTGGTATGATCAAGATAGCTCGCGACCCCAGACCTTGCGCAACCTAGCGATCTCGCTTAATTTAGAGGCCTCGGAGGTGCTGGAGCATTTCCAATGGGATGGTGAATTGAGCGACCCAGCGACTTTGGCGAGCGAACTGGCCGATGTGGCGTTGTATTTATTGCAAATTTCCAGTATCGCTGAGATCGATCTGGAAGAGGCAATCCTTCAAAAGCTAGAACAGAATTATAGGAGACAATGGTAGATGAAGATAACGGTATTTGGTGGTTCGAAACCAAAATCCGGCGAGCCAGCGTACGATGACGCCTTTTATCTGGGGCAATTGCTCGGTGCACAGGGGTATACTGTGTTAACCGGAGGATATATCGGCACCATGGAGGCGGTATCGCGCGGGGCTGCGGAAGCTGGCGGCCATGTCATTGGGGTGACTTGTGACGAGATCGAAGCCTGGCGTCCCGTATCCCCCAATCGCTGGGTGAAGGAAGAGATGCGTTACCCCACCTTGCGAAACAGGATGTATGCCCTGATCGATGAGTGCGATGTAGCCATGGTCCTTCCAGGCGGCATTGGTACCCTCGCCGAAGCGGCTGCGATGTGGTCTCAACTGCAAACAGGTGCAACCTCTTCACGCCCTCTCATCCTGATCGGTTCTGGCTGGGAGGGTACCTTCCAAACTCTCTTTGGAACACTTTCCGAGTATATAGCTGAAAAGGACCGCAATTTATTGTCCTTTGCACAGGATGTGGAGTCTGCTTACAAAATTCTCCAATCCAACATCTCTAATTCCTAATTACCAGCCTCGAACATCTATCTTCAGATCACCTATCCTTATGCCTGCCATTCAACCTGCCCGATTAGCCACTCAAGCTGCTGAGTTGATCGAACAGTTCGACTCCCCCAAGCGATTTGTGGCCGCCTTGCACGATCTGTTGGATTTCTATGCCGACCGCACGACGCGGCCCTCTCAAGTGATCGAATCAGCACCGCTATTGCATAGTTACCAGGCTCCCAGACCCGTTTTGCGGCATATTCAACGTGAGTTAGTGAAGGATATTCAGGTTGATCCTGAAGCTGCATTGGCATTGGCTGATGCTCTCTGGGCTGAGCGTTGGGTAGAGACCCGATTGCTGGCGATATCGATCCTAGGATGTGTTTCTCCCACCCCTCCTGAACGAGTGATTGAGCGCGCCCAGGAATGGGGAGCGAAATGCAAAGAGGAGAAGATCATCAAAGCGTTGGCATCCAAGGGATTGGACCGTTTGAGGACTGAAGCTGATGACGCGTATATCGTGTTGCTAGAGAATTGGCTGTCCTCATCTCATTCCTCCCTGGTTTTAATTGGATTGCGTGCGCTGCCATCTTTACTAGAGATTGAGGGTTTTGATAATTTGCCCCTGGTGTTTCGCTGGATCGGCCCCATCGTGCGTGAAGCAGATCGAGAGATTAGAGGGGATCTGATCACAGTGATTCGCTTGCTGGCGAAACGTTCACCTCAAGAAACAATTTACTTCTTGCGCCAATCATTGGCCGCAACTACAAATCCCAAATTGGATAAACTTGTCCGGCGTGCGCTGGAAGAATTACCAGATGATATGAGGGAAACATTACGATTGGAATTGCGCCAGCGACGAGATTCCCAGAAATAAAAACTGCCGTGCGGAGCACGGCAGTTTTTATTTCTGGGAAGTATTTTCTATTGCATTTCAACCTGTCGAACGACCATGACCACACGACCCTGGATTTGGACAGTGCTCGGATCGTTGATAAAGATGGGTTCCATGGTGGGATTGGCAGGCTGTAGGCGTACCCGGTTGCCCTCATCATAGAAGTACTTCAATGTGGTCTCGTCCTTATCGTTCAACCAAACGGCGACCATCTCGCCATTGCGCACATCAGTCGCAGGCTGCATGATGACCACATCTCCATGATTGACCATAGCATCGATCATCGAGTCCCCGCTGACTTCCAAGGCAAATAAATTGCCTCGTCTGACATCTTGAGCGGGTAATAGGCTTTTGGCTACATTGATAGAGCCAGATTCGGAGTCGAACGGGCTAAAGTCGGATGTAGGGAAGGGAACCGGTTCGCTGGCGACGATACGCCCTGCCAAGGGGATGGACAACAGCTCATCAATCACCTCAATGGTTTCTTTGATTTGCTCGCCAACATCCTTGGCCCAGCTTTTTGCCACACGCAAACCCCTCGAGACTCCCCGATCACGCTCAATATACCCTTTCTCCTCCAGGCGTTCGAGGTAGTAATTGGCTACCGATGTTGATGAAAGATTGGCGCGATCACAGATTTCTCTGATCGTAGGGGGGTACCCGTTGTTTTCAGTGTATGTCTCGAGAACCTGTAAAACTTTGATATGCTTATCACTTAGACCTTCTTTTTTGCGTCTTGCCATCATGGAACACACTCCTAACTTGCAGGATTGCACAAAATGCATAATAGATAGAATATTTGTGCTAGCATAATAGCACGAACATCCGTTCTGGTCAAGGGTGTTTTTCGAACAAATTTACAGTTAATTTGCTGCGTATAGACAGACTGTGATGCCAATTTCTCTATTTGAGGGAATTTCCTGACAAATTGTGAGTTTTTCCCTTACATCCGTTACAGGGTTGTTGAGGTAAAATTGGACCATATCGAATTCATTGGATCGAGTTGCCCCAACCCCCGGATGGGTGGGCATGGACAACATCCATGGCGAAGCCGGTGAAAGTCCGGCGCTGTCCCGCAACTGTATGGCCGAAGGCCAAGCCAGGCCGCCCAACTTGATTCAGTTTGACACAGCCTCGAGGAAGGTAGGTGTGAACGTACACAGACCAACCCAAATGGTGGAATTGCACCTCCTGTCTTCGAGCAGGAGATTTTGTTTAAATTGGATACTCTCCGTAATCGACCGTTTATTTGGAATAGTATTGCCCTGTTCCTGGCGCTGATTTTTAGCGTTGCTCTTGGGGCAGTCTACATTCAACCCGGAACAGTGCTAAATATTTTGATCGATCAGTTGCCATTGATCGAGCTGCCTGTAGATTGGCCTGATTCCTTCGCAGCGATCATTTTGAAAGTGCGTTTGCCGCATACCATCCTCATTGCAATCACAGGAGCAGCTTTGGCTGGGAGCGGGGCGGCTTACCAGGGCTTATTCCGCAACCCCTTAGCAGATCCATATATCATTGGTGTGGCTTCTGGAGCGGGTTTAGGCGCAGTGACGGTGATGGCCATCAACTGGCCAGAGAATTTGTCGGGCTACTATTGGATTCCTGCGGGGGCATTTGTTGGTTCCCTGATGACTATTGCCGTGGTTTATGGGTTGGCGCGCGTAGGGCGTATGGTGCCTCTTACCACCCTGATCCTGTCGGGTGTGGCCATTGGCACGTTCACCTCCGCGCTGACGTCCTTCCTGATGTTGAATTCGAACGATCATATATACCGGGCGTTGTCCTTCTTGCTTGGCGGCTCTTCGATGTCGGGCTGGAAACCAGTTTTGGCGGCTTTACCTTATATGGCTTTAGGCACGGTGCTCCTGACCTTCTCCGGACATTATCTTAATGTATTGCAGTTTGGTGAGGAGCAAGCCAAGCAACTTGGCTTGTCTGTCGAGAAAGCCAAATTTTTTATAATCGTCACTGCCTCACTCACGACGGCTGTAGCCGTATCGTTTTCGGGGGTGATCGGATTTATTGGGTTGATCGTTCCACACCTGGTACGCCTGATCTGGGGGGCAGATTATCGCCGCTTGATCCCCCTATCGATCATTGGGGGTTCTAGCGCCCTTTTGCTTGCTGATATTCTGGCGCGTATCCTTGTCGCTCCACAAACATTGCCTGTGGGTATCGTTACCGCACTGGCTGGGGCGCCATTTTTCTTGTGGATCTTGCGCAGAGCTAAGAGCGAGGTTTTCTGGTAAATATGTTCGAGATCTCATCCCTTACCGTTAGTTACGATTCTACTCTTGTGCTGCGAAATATCAGCTTAGCGGTTTCTCCCGGAGAAATTTTGGCATTGATCGGACCCAATGGTGCCGGTAAATCGACCCTGATCCGGGCCGTGAGTGGTGTGATCAAGATCGACTCTGGAGAGGTGCGAGTAAATGGCGAGGATTTGACGGATATTTCCAATGGTGAGCGGGCTCGCATCCTGGGGGTGGTGCCTCAGGCTCGACCTTTGGGAGGGGCCTTCACCGTTGAGCAGACTGTTCTCTTAGGGCGCACCGCCCATATGAACTGGCTCGGCCGCGCTCAGTCTCAAGACCAAGAGGCTGCCAATTGGGCGATGCGAAAAACTGGGATTGAAAACCTTGCCCAACGACGTAATGCCGAACTCTCTGGTGGCGAGCAACAGCGCGTCCTATTGGCACGCACCCTGGCGCAGAAGACTCCCATCCTGCTCTTGGATGAGCCTACCAACCACCTGGACTTGCAGCATCAAATCAATTTCCTGGCATTGGTTCATGACCTGGCACGACAAGAGAATCTGGTTGTTGTAATGGCTTTGCATGATCTAAATCAGGTTTCTATGTACGCCGACCGCGTGGCGTTGCTGGTCGGTGGGGAATTAATGGCTTTGGGCAGCCCGGCTGACGTGTTGACTGAGAAAAATTTACAACAGGCATATCAAACGAAAGTGCACATTATCTCAGATTTGGAGGGCTATCCGCCGGTGATTCTGCCCAGGAGGGTATAATTTTAGGACGTACCCAGTCCAGCGAAAAAATGTCTGGGAATAGGGGGGTGGGGGGGGGGGGGCCCCCCCCCCACCCCCCTATTCCCAGACCATTCCACCTCAAGTGCGAAACTCCAGAAGGAGGAAGCCATGTCGAAGAAAACTGCCCTGGTTCTCAGCGGTGGAGGTGCGAAAGGCGCTTTCCAATTCATCGCCGAGAAGTATGCCCGTGAAGAGAAAGGTTACCAGTGGGATGTGATCGCTGGAGTATCCGTGGGGGCGCTCAACGCCGTTATGTTGGCGATGAAGAAATATCAACGCCTGGAAGAGTTGTGGTGGAATATCTCAGATGACCAGGTATACAAAGGCAAACTCAACTTTTGGTCGATTGTCAAGCTAGCCTTCGGCGCTAAGTCGATCCTCAATAATGATCCCTTGTGGGAATTGCTGCAGGCTGAATTTGACATCGATAAAATAGAGGTTGATCTGCGCATAGGTGCGGTCTCGTTGCGCACGGGCGAATACACCCGCTTCATCCCCTCAGAACCAGGATTTGATAAAGCCATTCTCGCCTCAACAGCCATACCCATTGTCTGGAAGCCAGTCCAAATTACCAGTGCTTATGCGGACATGGTCGATGGCGGGGTACGCAATATCTCTCCTTTAGGTGATGTACTGGATACCGATCCAGATGAGATCGTGATCATTAATTGCAGCCCTGAAACTCCCCCGACCGCCTCACGCCCCCTGCGCAATGCCCTGGCAATTGGTATGCACACCCTCGAAGTGATGCTCAATGAGATCTTCATCACAGATTTGCGCGAATTTTTACGCATCAACCACAATGTTAGAGAAGCTCAAGCTTCTGGCGTGGTACTGCACAACGAGAATGGCAAACCGTATAAGTATTACGACTGCAGGATTATCCAACCCGATGTAGAGCTGGGTGATACTTTAGATTTTTCCAAACCAGCCATCGAAATGCGTATGCAGGCAGGCTGGGAGAAGGCCAAACAGGTTTTTGGGGATTCCTGATCGTTACATAAGCAATTTCAGCGATTGCTATATAAGCGCCACAATTTCTCCAGATTCTCCTCGAGCCGCTCTGCAAGTGCCTCACCCCTCTCAGTGGTCACATCATCTTCGTTCTCAAAGACGACATAGGGGATCTTTACCCCATGGATCTCGATGAATTCAGGATCCGCTGCGCTAACCTCATCCCAGTCGACATGTCGGTATATAACAGCCATTTTCTCGTCACTGAGGCCGTGTTCCAGAATACTGTCTGGTCGATCTGGGTTGAAGCGGGCCCGGTTCTTACGTAGTGATTCTTCCCAGGAAACGTTGAGGTATAAGATCGCCAGGTGTTGGACGACTTCCTCACTTAAGTGTTGGAACGCATTTTTGAATCCCCCATGCTCTGTGCCTCTGGCGAATTCTAGGATTGTGGTCATGTTCTTGTGATAGTCTGTCTGATCGCGTAGCTTCTTTTGATATTCCAAACAGATGCGCTCGATAAGGACGTTCCACTGGTGTTTTCCCAGGAAGTTGCGCTCTTCATCGGAATGAAGACGCGGGTATCCCATTTGGGTAAGGATATCGTCTTCTTCAAACCAGGTCCAGAGCATAGGAAAATCATCGATTTCTTCAAACTCGCCAATGTGAAATTTCTTTACTCGTTGATTCACTTCTGTGTGTTTCAAGTGATCGATGATCTCACTCTTACCCGCGGCGGGGCGGGCGATCAATAGCAGGATGTCAAATGTGTTTTTGTTCATGATTGTATATTTATACTCGATTGTTTTCCTACATTGTACCCCCATACAGGTGAAAATCTCTGGTAATTCCTTGGGATCACCACGGAAAATCCCAGAGTCCCCCATATTTGGAATTATACTAATTTCACCTATCCCAACGCGAAAATGCAATGGGGGATGCCTTGAGGGCCGCGTTCCAATTTGGCTACCTGGTCCACAGCTTGGCCAAGCTGTGAGGAAAGAAATACTGCATCCATCTGACATAATTCAGGGTTTTCAGCCAGAATGGCAGCATACGGGCAATGACCCAAAATCACCCGTGGACCTTGAGAAGATGCTTCCCAACGGGCTTGGTAATTCATCTCATCCAGGCGGCGGATCGTTTGATTCAAACGCACGATTAAGGTTGGGCTTGGTTCATCCTTTCCAAAAAGGTGAGGCACGAGGCGACTGAACTGCTCATCGAGATCATCTTCTGCCTTGAGGACTTTGAGCATTGCATCTACCAGTAAATCAATATTGTGATCCATAGCTTGGTGGGTCAGCGCATAGAGCGTGGTCGGTCTCCCACGACCTTTTGGTGTTCGCGTGCCCACCACTTCGATAAGTTTTTCTTCTTCGAGTACGTTCAAATGATGCCGGGCATTGGCCGGCGTCATGGGTAATGCCCGGCTGATCTCAATGGCTGATGCCATCTGATGATCACGGATGTAGTCCAAAATTTGTGTGCGGGTATTTGCCATGATCGGAAAATTATACCTTATTTACGCAAATAATTATTATCTTAAATAATGACTCGCGGAGATTGATTGTATTTCCGGTATCGATTAACGCAAATAATTATTCGCGTTAATCGCAACAGAAATCACGTATAATTGGGATCGATGAAAATTTCCACCCTTCAAAAACTCACCTCTACTCTCAAACCACGAGGAGCAAAAAATGCCTGAGGAACTCAATTCAAAAGGTTACGACATCCCCCCCGAAATGCAGAATGTCGTTGCTATTACGACCCTAGACAAGATCTATAACTGGGGGAGACGCTACTCTGTCTGGCCGATGATGTTTGGTTTAGCCTGCTGCGCGATCGAGATGATTTGTACCGCGGCTTCTCGCTTCGACTTTTCTCGCTTTGGCATGGAGATCATGCGCCCTAGCCCACGCCAGGCTGACCTGATGCTGGTTTCCGGTACGGTCACCAAGAAGATGGTTCCTCAGATCGTGCGTCTATACAATCAGATGCCCGAACCGAAATACGTTGTCGCCATGGGCGCGTGCGCATCTGGCGGCGGCCCCTTCAAAGAGGGCTACAACGTTGTTTCAGGGATCGACAAATTCCTGCCGGTTGATGTCTACATACCCGGTTGTCCCCCCACACCCCAGGCGCTGTTGTTTGGCCTGATGAAGGTGCAGGAAATGATCGATAACCAATCCCTCAAAGAAGTGCGCTGGTATCAGAAGGAAGAACTTCCTGCCATCCCGGTGCCGATCTTGGGACCCGATCTCATTGATCCTAGGGATTACCCTGAGTTTGCAGAAAAATTAGCCAAAGCGCAAGCCGTTGTTGCAGAACCTGAAGAAGCATAGGCTGGAGAACAAAAATGACCGAATTAACACTACCTATTGCGAAAGATATTGGAGCCCGCTTCCCAGAAGGCGTCGTCGCCGACGAGCGCAAGGGCTACGAAGGCTATATCGTTGAGGCTGATAAACTGGTCGAGTTTGCCACAACCTTACGAGATGAGTTTGACTACGATTTCCTCTCCTCGGTTACCGGCGTCGATTACTTGCCTGAAGAAAAACTGGAAGTCGTCTACCATATTTACAAGTCAACCGGCGGGGGCGCGTTAGTCTTCAAGGTACAGGTACCACGCCAAACTCCGACAGTTCCCTCCCTCTACGATGTTTTCATTGGTGCTGATTTCCAAGAGCGTGAAGCCTGGGATCTGTTAGGGATCAAATTCGAAGGTCATCCTGATCTTCGACGCATCCTGATGTGGGAAGGCTTCGAAGGTCACCCATTGCGCAAAGATTGGCAGGAAGCTTACCACGAAGAAGATACCAAGCCATTCAAGGCTCGCTGGCCTGGAGGCGATGTCTACCGAGTAGAGGATGAAAACCCCTTCAGTAAGAACGTCGTCTATCCCCAAAGCTTTGATCCGGAGAAGTGGATTCCTGAAGGCGAGACAGCGCTCTATTCAGGCATGAAAGAGATCGAAACCGGCGAGGCGATGCACACCGATCAGATCGTGGTCAACCTGGGACCGCAGCACCCTTCGACGCACGGCGTGTTCCGCATGGTAGCCACGCTGGATGGCGAGACGATAGTCAAACTAAAACCTGTCATGGGATACCTTCATCGCAACCATGAGAAGATCGGTGAGCGCAATACCTATTTGATGAATATCCCCTTCACCGATCGGCTCGATTATCTATCTTCGATGACGGCCAATTGGGGTTATGTGCAGGCGGTGGAGAAACTTTTGGGACCCAAGGGCAAAGTGCCTGAACGTGCCGAATATATCCGCGTGATTATGGCCGAATTCACCCGGATTGCCAATCACCTGATGGCCATCGGAGCCTTGCTCAACGATCTGGGTGCCTATTTCACCCCCATGCTGTATGCGCTGACTGAACGCGAGTTGATTTTGGATATCTTTGAGGCCACAGCAGGATCGCGCATGATGTGCAATTACTTCCGCTTTGGCGGACTGGCACGCGACCTCCCAGCTGGGGTGTACCAAAAGATGCGTGATCTTGCCTTCGAGCGCCTCCCACGCCAAATTGATGACCTTGATCGTTACCTCACGGAAAACGAGGTCGTAGTAACCCGTTGTGAAGGTGTTGGCGTGCTGACGCCTGAGGAAGCGATTGCATATTCTGCGGCAGGTCCGGTATTGCGGGCTTCCGGCGTTCCCTATGACATTCGCCGTGCGGATCCCTATGGGATTTACGACCGCTTCGATTTCGACGTCGCTGTGCGTTATCACGGAGACGTCTATGACCGCTATCTCGTGCGCCTTGATGAAATCCGACAGAGCATTCGCATCCTTCAGCAAGCGCTGGATGATCTCCCTGAAGGGGATTTCGTCACCGGCAAACCCAAGTACTCTATCCGTGTCCCGGCTGGAGAAGCCTACGGAAGGGTGGAAGCTCCCAAAGGAGAGCTCGGATTTTACGTGGTTTCCGATGGCAGTGCTAATCCCTGGCGTTATCACGTCCGGGCTCCATCTTTCATCAACCTGACGGCTTTGAGCAAGATGTGCGAAGGTGATAAGGTCGCCGATGCCGTGATCATCCTGGGTTCGATCGATATCGTCCTGGGCGAAACAGATCGGTGAACGAGTTTCAAGTTTCAAGGAATAATCAACTACTTGCAGCCTGCAACTTGTAACTTGTAGTTTGCAACAGGAGAACTTCTATGTACGGTAAAGGTATCCTCAGAGGGTTAGGTGTAACCCTCAAACACTTTCTGAACACATATATCGACGATATCCGCATGGGTAAGAAGCGTTACACCGAAGAAGGTATCGCATATCGTAGCAGCAAGGATGTGCGCGGGTTGTTCACCGTTCAATATCCCGAAGAAAAACTGCCCACGCCGGAAGAATTCCGTTTTGTCCCCTTCCTGGTTTATGATGAAGATGATGCTGGCGATAGGACAGTCCGTTGCACCTCTTGTGGTATCTGTGCCAAGGTTTGTCCTCCACAGTGCATCTGGATCGAGCGCTCTGAAGACCCCAAGACCGGTCGTCCTATTCCCGACCCTGCCAATTTCTATATCGATGTGGATATTTGCATGAATTGCGGTCTCTGCGCAGAGTTCTGTCCTTTCGATGCCATCATCATGGACCATGATTACGAGTTGGCGGTATTCGATCGCTTCGAAAATAATATCTACGACAAAGAGAAGCTGCTCAAACCGGCAAAGTATTATAAGAGTATCCGCCCAATAAATTATCAAAATCATGCGGATGCTCGGGCGGAAAAGGAAGCCAAGAAAGCAGCCGCCAAAGCAAAGCGAGAAGCGTAGATCAGTTGGGGATGGATGATTTCCTCGCCCAATTTTTTTGACATGGAGACAAAATACGCAAAATATAGTGACAAAATAGTCTTGGTGAGGCGCTTATAAAGCCTTAGACTCTTATAGAATTAATGGTTAGCAGAAGTGGAACTTTCTAATTTAGAGGTGAGTGGGGTGCGTAGCACCCCACTCACCTCTAAATTTCGTGGAATTCACTGGCATTTCTAGAGAACCAAGGCCAAACTTTTTGATGGAATGGTAGAAAAATATGACGAATGAAAACATATCTCGAGAAGCTGTGCTAGCAGCACTCAGTAAAGTTGAAGACCCAGATCTGAGGAAAGATCTGGTTACCCTCAATATGATCCAGGATTTGGAGATCGAAGGCAGTGATGTCAGTTTTACGATCATGTTGACAACCCCCGCTTGCCCAATGAAGGACAAGATGAAGAACGATGCCATGGGTGCAGTACAAGCAGTCCCCGGCGTAGGACAAATTGATATCACCATGGATGCCAATGTGCCCAGCGATGGGCGCACACGCGGCCTTTTGGAGGTACCCGTGCGCAATGCCATCGCAGTGGCATCAGGGAAGGGCGGTGTTGGCAAGAGTACCGTTGCAGTCAACCTGGCAGTCTCCCTGGCCCAAAGTGGTGCCAGAGTAGGCTTGCTGGACGCCGATATTTACGGACCAAATATCCCCACCATGATGGGTGTTGAGCGTTTGCCACCCCCCAAAGACAATAAACTTGTACCTGCTGAGGCATATGGTGTGCAATTGATGTCGATTGGATTCCTGGTAAAACCCGAGCAGCCTTTGATTTGGCGCGGACCCATGCTGCATTCGGCCATCCGCCAGTTCCTCACCGATGTGCATTGGGAAGAGCTGGATTATTTGGTCATTGACCTGCCACCTGGGACCGGCGATGCACAACTTAGTCTTTCTCAGTCATTGCCGCTGAGCGGAGGCGTCATCGTCACACTGCCCCAGCAAGTTTCATTAGATGATGCCCTGCGTGGCCTTGAGATGTTCCGTGAACTCAATGTGCCTCTGTTAGGTATCGTCGAGAATATGAGCTTCTTGGAGCTTCCCGATGGCACAAAGATGGATGTCTTTGGCAGCGGTGGCGGAGAGAAATTAGCCCAATCGACAGGTGTGCCCTTCATCGGCGCCATCCCCATGGACCCATCTGTGCGTGAGGGCGGTGACTCAGGGAAACCAGTCGTGATCACACATCCCGATAGCCCAGTGGCCAAAGCACTCAAAGCAGTTGCTGAAGATTTGGCAGCTAAAGTCAGTGTCGCTGCTATGCGGCAAGATAACGTTATCCCCATTGAGTTTGTTGGGTAAATGAATTCTGAGTGAAAAATCAAGCATAGTTGCGCAATTTGCAGCTATGCTTGTTTTTTTTGTTAGGCAATCGCCCCTTGCTTAGCTTGTCATATTTGTGGGTACCATGTTTATTGATATATATCACTCTATGATCATCTGAATTATGCGGTAAAATCATCCCATGGCTGATTTTATTGTTGGTGTTCGTTTTCAAAAAGTCGGTAAGGTTTATCATTTTAGTGCCAATCGATACCGTGATCTGCAGATTGGAGATCATGTGATTGTCGAGACCAGTCGGGGACGTCAACTGGGGGAGGTCGCTCAATTGGTTGGAGGAACGCGTAAGCCCGAGAACGGTCCATGGAAATCCGTTTTGCGAAAAGCCACGCCCCGTGATCTGGTTGCCAGGCAGGTTTGGGAAAAGAAAGAAAACGAGGCAGTGGTCAATTGCCAGGCAAAAGTTTCCCATTTAGAAATTGAAGGGGTCAAAATCATTTCGGCTGAGTTTACTCTCGATGGAAGCCGGCTTACTTTCTTATATACTTACGAATTGGAAGAAAAGCTCGATCTCAACCCCCTACGTAAGGAAATGCAGAAATTATATCGCGCCAAGATCAGCATGCGAAAGATCGGGCCGCGCGATGCCGCTAAAATCATCGGTGGGATGGGAGCTTGTGGACTAGAAAATCGCTGTTGTTCAATGTACCTGGGGGAGTTCTGCCCGATATCGATTAAGATGGCCAAAGCACAGAATGTATCTCTGGCTCCTTCGGAAATCACCGGGATGTGCGGACGCCTGCGGTGTTGTTTGCAGTACGAATACGATACCTACGTTGAGGCACGTAAGAATCTTCCCAGACCAAAAAAATTCGTCAACACGCCCATGGGCGAGGGACGCGTCATCAAAGTCAACCCCTTAAAGGAAACCGTCCTGGTCAAGTTAGAAGAGAGCGGTGTCAAAGAATTCCATAATGAAGAGATCTCACTGCGTGAGAACACATAAATTGCTGAAGTGAGATAAATTAGATATCACCACGAAGGTACACAGACACAAGGAAAAATACTTGTACTTAGTGTCTCCGACTCTTAGTGGTGATATATTTTTCCAATAGGAAAATTCCAGAAAGAAAAAACATGATGATTGATTTTTTTGCTGAAGCCAAAGAGCTATTCGAATACACACGTGATATGCGTCGCGATTTCCACATTCACCCTGAGTTGGGTTTTCAAGAAGTTCGCACGGCCGGCATTGTTGCCAGGGAACTGCAATCCTTGGGATTAGAGGTTAGTACGGGCATTGCCGAGACTGGTGTCGTTGCGCTGATCGAAGGCCCAAAGCCTGGTCCGGTTGCCTTGCTGCGCTTTGATATGGATGCTCTGCCCATCGAGGAAGAGACCAACGCCGAATATGCTTCCCAAACTCCAGGGGTAATGCACGCTTGTGGGCATGATGGTCACACGGCCATTGGCCTAACCGTAGCTAAGATGCTCCATGCTCACCAAGATGAAATATCTGGGACGGTAAAGCTGGTTTTCCAGCCCGCTGAGGAAGGCATGGGTGGCGCGGAGAGGATGGTCACTGAGGGGGTTCTTGAGAACCCGCGTCCAGACGTTTCCTTAGCCCTGCACTTGTGGAACGATAAACCCATGGGATGGATCGCCACGTCTCCCGGCCCGATGATGGCTGCCTCCGAAACCTTCTCAGTGCGCATCACCGGCAAGGGCGGACACGGCGCACTGCCTCATCACACTGTGGATCCAATATTCGCTGCCGGACAGATCATTACTGCGCTGCAGAGTATTGTCTCCCGCAACATCGACCCTGTGGAGACAGCTGTCGTTAGCGCAACAAACTTGCATGGAGGTTCGGCCTTCAACATCATCCCCCCCTTCGTGGAATTACAGGGCACCATTCGCACCTTCAAACCCGAGGTTCGCGAGTTGGTGCTGCGCCGCTTTCACGAGATCGTCGAGGGAACAGCCCGGGCGCTAAGTTGTGAAGTCGAGATAGCCATCGAAGATGTTACCTTAGCTGTGGATAATGATCCCGAGATTACCAAACAGGTTCATGCTGTCGCCCAGCGTATGTTCCCGGATGCGCCGTTAGTTACCCAGTTCCAGACCATGGGCTCTGAGGATATGTCATTCATGATGGATGATATCCCTGGTTGCTACTTCCTGGTCGGCTCTGCGAACTCAGAAAAGGGCTTAGACGCCAAACACCACCATCCCAAATTTGACATTGACGAAGATGCCTTGCCGCGTGCGGCTGCCCTGATGGCAGCAGCGACTGTGGAAGTCTTGCAAAAATAAAACCGGGCGGCGCAGCCGCCCGGTTTTATTTTTGCGTGTTACCTTACTCAGGGGGTGATCACAGCATTGCTCAACAGCGATCCATCTGCTGTCGAGTAGTATTGCACCGAGAGATTCCCATTCCCCAAAGCCTCGACATAGAGCAACGCGCCAAGCACTTTATCCACGATAGTGACAACAACCTGGCCTATCGAAGCGCTTTTATATTGGCTTGTATCCACAGTTGTGATCAGGTGATCAGAACTGCCATTAGAACCAAAGAAGTATAGCGTTTTGCAGTCGCTATTCTGGCCGACTTTCATATTCACATCCGCGAATAGGGTGTTGGAAATGGTTTGGCATGATACATCGTTAGTTGGGTTCGTTAACGTTTCAATAAAGATCAGCACCAGATTATCGAGCAGGGTTTCAAAATTCTGCCAGCGGATCGTACCGCTTTCCCAGGCGAAGCTGCCATCTCCACTGGCTGCGATTTGAGCTCGCGCGGCATTGTATTGCGCTTCGTTGGTGGTGCTCATGCTGAAGTCCAACGTGTCCGTATCGGGACCGCCATCGATGATGCCATCAACCTGGGTTCCTGTGAGCTTGACGAGATCATCCCCATCACCTGCCAGGATATCTCCATGGACGGTGCCGCTGTTCTCAATCGTATCGTTCCCCTCGTTTCCTTCGAGATCATCCCCAATCGTGCCTGAATTCGTGATCTTGTCATTACCGGCATCACCTGCGACATCATCACCCACAGTGCCAGTATTCGTGATCGTATCATTGTCAGCATCGCCTTCGATATCGTCGTTGACGGTTCCATGGTTTTCGATGGTGTCATCCCCGTCGCGGCCATCGATTGAATCCTTGATAAGTCCAGTTTGGGTGTTGGTGATTTTGTCGTTGCCACCATTCCCAGAGACATCTTCATTTACAGTCCCGGAATTGGTGATTGTATCTTCTCCGCTGGTCCCACAGCCACATTCGCTATCGCCATAAATATATTCAACCGTACCACTGTTGGTGATGGTGTCGTTTCCGCCGTTATTGTTTCCAGACTGGCTATCGCCGATAATGGTATCAACTGTACCGCTGTTGGTGATGATGTCATCTCCGCTGTTATTGTCTCCGTTGACACTATCACCTACGATAGTATGAACGGTTCCGGCATTGTTGATTGAATCGTTACCGCTGTTGTTGTCGCCACTTGAACTATCCCCCGAAATTTCGCCGATGACAACCCCACCTGCTTCGACAGTGATGGTGTCATTGGCCGTGCCACCCGTGCTGTTTTTGTCTCCAATAACCTCGAAGGTGGTTGCTCCACTTTCCACAGTTATATTATCGCTATTCTCATCTCCCCTGACGCCATCGGCATCGAGAGCGTTGTTCCCATTTCCATCTCCTGAGTCGGTGGTTGTGTCGCAAGTGATGGTGTCGGCATTGGCGGTACCATCGGGTGTGCAATCTGCCAATGCAGGACTGGCTAGGAATAAGGGGAGTATAAACGTGATAGACAAAATAATTATTACATACCAACAAGGGGATAGTTTACGCATAATTATGTTCTCGGGGTTATTCGGACTCAATGAGTCCAATTATAATGCCGATGATGGGAATTGCCATATTAGCGTTTTATAAGATTGACACTGTCTTTCACCCAATATTTCGAGTACCGCGCAACTCAAAAAATAGACCGCAAAAAGGGATGAGCGTGCGCAGCACGCTCATCCCTTTTTGCGAACAGACCACCTTCTACTACACCGTAATCACCGTGTTGCTCAACAGCGAGCCGTCGGCGGTGGAGTAGTACTGCACTGAGAACCGGTCGTTGCCCAATGCTGTGACGTACAGCAGCACGCCAAGCCCTTCGTCAACGGCGGAGACCAACACCTGGCCAGCCCCTGCACCTGAGTATTCGCTCTCGCTCACTGAAGCAATAAGATGATCCGAGTCACCGTTCTCGCCGTAGAAGTACAGCGCATCGCTGCCGCTTTCCTGGCTGACCGAGATGTTGGCGTCCGAGTAAACGGTCGTGGTGGTTGTGGTCGACCTTGAGCTCGACGAAGGGTCGCCGCCACCATCATCGGCCGCGGGGGCGGGGGCAGGGGCGGCCGCAGCTACGAGTAATGCGCGTGCAATTTGCAGATTATTTTGCAGAGTCTCGAAGTTGATCCAGGCGATGGTGCCGCCGTTCCAAGCGAAGTTACCGTCGGCGTGGCCGTTGCCGATGGCGGTGTTGATGGCCGTGCTGGCGCTGTCGAACTCGTCCTGGTCCGTGGTGCTCATGTTGAAATTGAGCGTGTCGCCGCCTTCATCTTCTACGCCTTCGCCGCCATTGATGGTGCCGTCCACTTCGACATTTGAGCCTTCCAGTTTGACTGTGTCATCGCCTGGCCCGCTACGGATACTTTCCTCCACAGTGCCACTGTTGGTGATGGTATCGTCGCCAGTGCCGCCACTGATAGTACCCTCCACGGTTCCAGTGTTGGTGATGGTATCGTCGCCATTGGCGCCACGGATAAGTCCCTCCACGGTGCCACTGTTGGTGATGGTATCGTCGCCAGTGCCCCCACCGATATTTCTCTCCACGGTGCCATAATTGGTGATGGTATCGTCGCCTGGCCCGCCACTGATAGTATCCTCCACGGTCCCACTGTTGGTGATAGTGTCGTCGCCATCGCTCCCTGCTATAGAATCAACTCCGGCGCCATCTCCCACGATGGCGCCGGCCTCCACCGTGATCTGGTCGTTCCCAGCGGTTGCCGTATACCCATCAGGGTCGGCACCGGGGTCATTGTCGCAGGTAACGATATCGCCACCACCTGCGCCAGGGACATCGCCAGTATCTTGACAGTCTGCCAGGGCGGGGGTCAATGTGCCCAGGGTCAGCCCGGCCAGCAGGCTCAGGCAAATCAATACGGATAAACTTTTCTGCTTCATTTTTTACTCCTTTAGTTTTCTAGATATTTTTTGCGCCAATTTGCTAATTTGGGTAAACAGCATCCTGAGTAGACCGGTTTCATCGGTCGTTTCGAAGGGTGCTGTTCCCTACGAAAACTTTTGATTGTTCATGCTCTGATAATGCTTCAATCTGCAACCTCCTTCTCCCCATCCCCCACACCCATTTCAAGAGCGGGGTGGTCAGGAAATTCATTCTGAAGATAAGCCAGCAATCTTGCCAGGCTGCCAAAGCCACGCTGTGTCGGCTGCGGTCCCACCGTCTCTACCCGGAAGCGCCAGGGGCTCTTATTGGGGGATTTACTCTGGCTGCCTTGCCAGCACGAAAGGATGTAAATGCGTTGTGAATTCATGTAAATTATTTGTATGCCTATTTTTCAAATGTGCTAAATTCGGCATATAATAGTAAAATGATCCGTATTGACGCTATCGTAGAAGGCACCCATTAATTAATCATTACCTATCTCTAGGGTTTGTGGTGAAACCAGTTCGAAAAGACCCAATCGATAATAAAACCGAAGCAGCCAACCAGTTGCGCCTGTTGGGTGCGGTGCAGGTGATGTGGGGTGGGGAAATGATCGCAAAACCTGGCCCGCGCAAGATGCTGGCCCTGTTGGGCTACCTGGCGTTGCAAGACAATGCGGTGGCACGTGATGCCCTGGTGGGTTTGTTTTGGGGTGAGCTACCCGAGTCCAAAGCGCGCAACAACCTGCGCGTGACCCTTTCCCGCTTGACAAAAAAAATGCCTGGCGTCGTCCAGGCAGAACGCGACTACATATATTTTTTACACGCTGGTGATGCCGGTGTGGTTTGGGTGGACGCCCTGGAATTTGAGCGGCTCTGTTCCCAGGCCTCAACTTCTCCCCAGGAACAGGCTCGCGCTGCGGCGCTCTACCGCGGCCGCTTCATGGACGGCCTCTATCTGGACGATTGCCCTGCGTTCGATAGCTGGTTGGTAGCTGAACAGAGCCGGCGACATCTGCAAATCGTCCGGGTGCTACGTCAACTGGCGCGCCATCAGACACACATGGGTGAATACGAACAAGGCCTCGATTACGCCAGCCGCCTGCTCTCGCTGGAACCCTGGGACGAAGCCGCCCACCGCCAGATGATGGAGTTGCTGGCTTACAGCGGTCAGCGTGGCGCCGCCCTGGCGCAGTATGAAACCTGTCGACGCGTCCTTGAGGATGAGTTGGGGGTCGAACCGGAAGGTGAAACCACCGCCCTCTTCGAGCAGCTCAAAGCCACCGCAAGGGAGCAGCCAGACGAAGTAACCCACAACCTGCCCCCTCAGGTAACACCTTTCTTTGGGCGCAAGCAGGAACTGACGGATCTTGTCCGCCGTCTGCGCAATCCCGACTACCGGCTGATCACCCTGGTGGGCGAAGGCGGTGTGGGCAAAACGCGCTTGTCCGTAGCCGCTGCCGAACAGGCCGCCGCGCGCTTTCCAGATGGAACCTGGTTCGTCTCCCTGGCAGGGGTCGAAGCTGACCCCGAAGAGGGGGAAGAGCAGCTAGCCACCCACAATAAAATCGCCACCGCCATCGCCGAGGTGCTCGAATTCTCACTGCGTGGACGCGATGCCCCCAGGGAGCAGATGCTAGCCCACCTGCTTGGCAAAGAAATCCTGCTTCTGCTGGACAACTTCGAGCAATTGATACCCAGTGCTGATTTTGTTGCTGAGATACTGCAGCGCACGCCGGGCGTCACCTTACTGGTCACCTCGCGCCAGCGTCTCAACCTGCAGGCGGAGTACGCCCTGCGTGTTGGAGGGCTGCCAGTTCCGGCTTCCCCCCAATCTTCCCATGAAGTCGGGGAGAGAAGGGGGGTCAGTGGGGATGCCGCGGATGCAGCTGGAGAGTATCCCAGCCTGCAGCTCTTCGCCGAGCGCGCCGACCGCACTCTGGCCGGGTTCGCGTTGCAGGAAGGGAACCTGCCTGCTGTCGTTCAGGTCTGCCAACTCGTGGAAGGTATGCCATTGGGGATCGAGTTAGCAGCCACTTGGGTGGAGACGCTTTCCCTGGGTGAGATTACTCAAAACATTCAAGAGAACCTAGATTTCCTGACCACGCAAATGCGTGATGTACCTGATCGCCATCGCAGCATACGGGCGGTTTTCTTGGGTTCATGGGGCTTGCTCAACCCCGTTGAGCAATTAGCCCTTGCCAGCCTTTCTGTATTTCGGGGTGGGTTTACCAGCGAAGCTGCCATGTCAGTGATCAGTGATCAGTTAGAAATGGCCAGTGACGCGCCAATTGAATATCCACTGAATATGGATTACTGTTCACTGATCACTGAAAAACTGGTCGCTAAATCGCTGCTACGCATGACGGAAACGGGACGCTATGAATTCCACGAACTTCTGCGTCAATTTGCCGCTGAGAAACTTGGCCAGAATCCTGAAAATGACACGCTGGTACGGGCGCGACACAGTAAGTTTTATACTGACTTTATGTTTCAAAGGAGAGAAAGCCTTAAAGGTTTCGATCAGGCAGTCGCAATGCAAGAAATCCAGTCAGAGATGGCCAATGTAAGCGTTTCCTGGGCCTGGTCAGCTGCGCAGGGCCGCATAGATCAAATTGAAAGAGCGCTTGATAGCCTGTTTGTTTTTTATAAGATAAAGAGTCGATTTCAGGAGGGAGGTGCTGCTTTCGAAAGCGCGCTTACCCATCTGAAAAAATCAACCGCCTGGGAGGATAAACATCCAAATCTGATTGACTGACAAATCTTTTAGGGAGTGCTCCCCAAAACCTAGAAAATAGGT
>CAYWIC010000081.1:0-22582 GCA_964458115.1 uncultured Anaerolineales bacterium
ACCCAGCGATCTGCATCTCGATCGCTTCCGTCAAGCCACTCCCAAAGCTCGGGATGTTTTCAGCCGGATCGTTTGTGGAGTTGGTCGCCGTAGGCCAATCAATTCGATGATCAGAAACGGCCCCAACTGCATCGAGAGCCCGGTTCACAAATACACTGCCATTAACCTTAAAGGTTAATCCTTCAACACCTACTAATTCTGTTCCAGTCAATCCAATTTCTAATCCCAGGTAGCATGTCTTATCTCCTGCTGATAATCCTTCAGGCCGCACCAGAGCAATATCTAAATTCCCCCCACTAATGCTGAACCCCATCGCTCCGCTCAAGTTGATAGTGTCATCACTCACGTCTGTAGGAGTGCCACCATCATCCAAACTCGCCCCCGTACCGGCGAAGAGATCCACACTATTCAATTCCATTGCCAAAAGCGTTGCCCCACTCAATGTACCTACATTGACATTCCCGCTGACGACATCCATACTCGCCTTCGTCAGTTCAATGGTTGCTGTCCCCACCACAAACCCGAACACATCCACACTCGCCGACCCAGCAAATTTTATAAATTCAGACCCATCTGCAAAAACAACATCCTCTGTCCCCGCACCAACCGTCACGGTTTCATTTACGGCAGCACCTGTGGTATTGATGATTACTTCGATATCTGTGCCTGTAAGTGTTAGATCATTAAAGCCCACCAGGGAGGCATTCCCACTCATATCGGTCGCAACACCGGAACTTGTAATGACAACTGCGCCAGTTACGCCTGTAACCTTTACTCCAACTTCATCGGCTGTGCCATATCCACTTCCCATAAAGGCTGTGCCGTTGGTAACGCCAATCTCAATATTTGATCCATCTTTCTCGAACCCGAAATCTCCCCCAATCTGGGCGACATCACCTAGTGTCATGTCTCCGCTGACCGTTACAGAAGTTTGAGAGAAATAATCTGCTTCAGACAAGAATTCGCCAAAATCATCATTATCCGTTCCCAAATCTGCTATGAAATCACCTGCACCAGGCACTTCTTTAACAACCAATTGCAATCGATCAGTTTGCTGGACCACATCGAAGTACAGAGTTCCATCACCAAAACCATATAACCCTACCCCCTCCGCAAAGGAACCACTGATGGTGCCAAAGGTCAAAAAGTCGAATGAATTACCTGCAGAGGGTGCGAAGTTGTTGATCAGGATGACTTTCAATGTGCCATCGAGAGTTGCCAAACCAGTGACATTGACCTGGTCGTAGCCATCATTAACTGGATTTCCCCGCAATGTCCCAGGACCAGGATCAAGACCACCAATCTCGATTTCCAAAGTATCACTCGCTCCCAGGGAATAGTCGCCAGGGTAATTTTGAATCCCTGGTGAGTTACCTGGAGCATGAACTCCATTGAGAAAAACAGGGGCACCTTGAATGTCAGCCTGAACATCCAGTTCAAAAGCAGTCAACCGCACCGGGCCAGTAGCATCCACAAGGGCATCAATTTTCAGATGTCCTTCCACAGAAATGAAAACCTCACCATCTACCTGAATGCCATGGTTTCCTATGGTGAGGTTTCCTATATTATTAATGTAAAGACCTACGTATGAGGGGAAGGCTGTCTGCGGTGGATCGTGATGGTTCAAATCGCTGGCAAAGGTTCCGCCCACAAGATTCACTTGTGCCGCAAACATATCTACAGTAGTTTCGACGGGGTCATTCTCCGTGCCGAAATTGGCGGCCCGAATAAGCAGTGACCCTCCGGGTATGGTTATGTTGCGTCCATCGCCATTTCGATCGAAAATGCCACCTATGGCTACTAATTGTAGAACCATTCCTAAAGCCAAAGTGATCTCGCCGAGAGTAAGTTCACCCCCAAAGATTGTCAAATCAAAACCAGCTGTTACGAGTTCCAAATCCTCAATTTGCACAATCCCCTGGCTGGCTTCATTTCCTATTGTTACACTGCCAGTGTTGAGGACGTGGTTCATTTCATCGGAACTCAAGGAATACCCAAGCCCTTCGATACCAATGAATACATCTGCATCTATCTGAGACGTTTCGAAACTGATATCCCCACCACCAGCGATGATCTGCCCATCAAGATCAATATCCGCTGCGACTATGGCGATGCCGCTTTCCTGAATGCTGATCATGGCAGATTCTGCCACGACTAGAGTGCCAATGCCATCACCATTACTATCGGCGTTCAAAGATAGCTCTCCCGCAGTGGTAATACTCGCACTCGCACCTAATGTAACACCATCCGTAGCGTTGATGGAGATCGCCCCTTCCTCGCTGATTACACCTCCTAAAACGGTAATTTCAGCTGAGTGTATATTTTGGCCAGCGTCGTAGTTGATCTCACCAGTACCCGTTGTGGAAACTACTACACCAGCGTTCTGCAGAATGTCGTCAGCAGAGGTAACAACAACACTCCCATCGCCGCCCGAGGCGCGAATGTCTGCATTTATGGTCACATTCGTGCTTGTTTGCGGGTCACCAATCGCTGCTAAACTGATATCCCCTCCGCCGACTTCCGTAACACAATGGCAGATGGTCAAGGGACCACTCGTGCTGATCCCAATACCTCCGCCTGAAGCGCTGACGCCTACCACCTCATCGATCTTTGCGATAATTAGACCCCCTTCATTTTCCACATAAACACCCCCAGAATCCGTCGCCTGGGCAGCTACTTTTTTGACTTTGGAAATAATGGGAGTTTCTTTTTTACCTACTCCTTGGGCAGCTTGGAGTACCAAGCGGTCAGTAACCAGCTTGCCATCGTCTTGAAGAATACCACCATTTTCTGAGGCAATCATGAGCTGATCTTCGACGATGATCGTACCGCTGATATTTATATCACTCTCAGTATTCAAACTGAGATCCTCTATCTCTTCATAGGATAAGATCTCATTTCCTGCCTGTACTTGTGTTTCATTCAGACGTGCATTGTCGCTACTTTGAAGATTTACAGATAGGCTATCTACCCCCGACGTACCACTATCAGTTATTTCCACATCGTCTGCCGAACCATTCATATTGAGGGTCAAGCTGTCGGCACCCTCTCCGCCATCGATGACCACCATATTTGTGCCATCGCCAGTGAGATTCACTTCGATGATATCGTCTCCCGATGTGCCAGTTATGTCAACAGATGAATTCTCGACCTGCATGGTAGCGCCATCGTTCAAAGATGTATTTTCAACAGTCACCGATGAGTTTTCAGCAGATATTTCTGCGCTACCATCTTGATTTTTGTCGACGATGGCGAGATCCGAATTGATCTCTGCGATTCCAGCATTGACCTCACAATTTACGAGTTCAACTGACGAATTGACAAGCGCCATACCTGCATTCAAAGTGCTATCTTTCATATCCATAGTGCTATTGATAACAACCACACCAGAATTGAAAGAAATGTCTTGCACGGTTACATCGTCAGATCCTACAACACTAAACCCAGTGTTCAGAATAAGCTGGCGCATGCTAATTTGGCCGGATGAATTCGCAATAATAATTGAACCATCCAGTGTTGTATCACCACCATCGGCCCCACCAGCCAGAGTAAGATCAATATCAAGGCGATCTATAGAAACATGCTCATCATAGATCCCACCTTCCATATATATTGTGCCATCATCAGGGGTTAATCCACCTATTACAGCGTCAATAGCATCCTGAATGGGCGTGTCAGATACGTTGCAATTGGCTGTATCGCCGCAATCTCCACCAGCGGGCAAGAAACTGTGTTTGACATTACCAACATAGAAGAAGGGATCAGGGATAAGAATCTCCTGATCTTGGGTGGTTGAGCTTTCATCCACTTGAGTTGGCTTGTCATCCTCAGCTTCTGACTCTTCCTCAAAATGTGCCCCAACCGTTGCGATGATTGGCAATGGAGAAACTACTTCTCCCACAGTTTCAACACTACTATCGTGAGTATTTTCTTGCTCTGTAAAAGCAAAACACTCACTACCTTGTTCTTGCTGATGATGATCACTGCCTTCTTCGCATAATTCACTCACAGGATCATCATCAACAGGAGGCGCATCACTGGAAACATCCAAATCAGTACTTGATTTTGTCTTTACCGATTCTGGATCTGATTCTGATTCAGTGGAAATAGAGGGAATCTCTTCATTCGATTCCGCAATTATCCCCTCCTCAACTCCTTTTCCATCAATTGCAGAATCGGCATTGTTTTCAGAATCAAGCACCTCGGGTTGAGTATCCACATCAACAACAGATTCTGAATCCTCTGTTGCATTTTCAGTATTAGCATCAGCGACTGTGTCAGCCCCTGGCTCATCAACAGAAGGTCCGTTTTCAATACCAGTCAGTTCTGGCTTATCACTATTTTCGTCCTGATCGATATTTTCTGTTGATATTATCCCAAGAGTTTCAATAACTGCTGTTCCCTCAGCTTGCTCTTCGGTCGTTGGGATTTGTGGAGGGTCGTTATCGCTGGCATAAGCTTTCGATACATTCGCCAGGGATAACCCGAATACGATGGAAAAAACTATAAGTTTTAAAAGCCAAGAACTAAGAAATCCCCATATACAAGGATTTGGCCTTTTGCAGATATTAGAGGGCAAAATTCCAGACAGCAACGTCACTTCTTTGCAAAAACCTTTCAGCAGAGTGTTCTTGATGGTAATAGAAGTGATAAATCCTATGTGTTTCTTTGCCCCCATTTTTCACAGCGAAGAAATGACAAAGAAACACATCAATCTATACTATTTTGTATAAATTGTGTGATCGTGAACTTGTTTTATTATATAGAATACAAACTATCAGGTATATAGCGCTCAAGTACTAATTGCACAAGTGACATATTTCACATTTTCATCATTACAATAATGTGGGTATACGTTGCATGAATCCTTTGATAGATAAACGATAGGACACTACAGGGATTTCCATTAGAGCTCAATCTCGATTGCCGAAAAGCCCCAAATAAGGTTTTCGTTGTTGAGGGGGTGAGTTCGGAGCCCCTGCTCACCCCAAAATCTGTAAATTCCCATGGCGTTTCCGAGAGATGCCAAAATGAAGCAAATTCATAAGCGCGTTATAATACCTTTCAGAGGACTCCTATGGAAGAACGCATTCAAAAAATCATGGCTCGGGCTGGGATTGGGTCCCGTCGGGCGTGTGAAAAACTTATCGAACAAGGACTGGTCACTGTCAACGGACAGAAAGCTACCCTAGGGATGAAAGCCATCCCAGATAAAGATCGCATTGAGGTCAAAGGGGAACGTATCCGCGCAGCCGAACCGTTGGTATATATCGCCCTGAACAAACCGCGCGGGGTAATCTCCGCAGCGAAATCCCCTGACCCTCGGCCAACAGTGCTCGATCTGGTCGATCATCCCGGGCGGTTATATCCCGTGGGAAGACTTGATATCGAAAGCGAAGGTCTGATCCTACTTACAAACGATGGTGCCCTGGCACAAAGGTTGACTCACCCCAGGCATGGCCATGAGAAAGAATACTCAGTTTTAGTTGCTAGGCGCCCAGATGAAAAACAGCTCAATGCCTGGCGCAACGGCGTCGTTCTCGAAGATGGTTATCGAACAAAGCCAGTCACAGTAAGGGTAACCGGCACTAAGGGCAAAGGAACCTGGCTTAAAGTGATCCTTAAAGAGGGGCGAAAACGTCAACTTCGAGAAATGGGCAGACTCACCGGACTGCCAATAGTAAAAATCACCCGTGTGCGCATCGGCAGCTTACACTTGGGAGATCTTAAGCCCCGTCAATGGCGTCACCTAACCCCCAAGGAAATCATCGAGCTCAAGAAATAACCTAGATTTCGGAATCCCAACAATCGCTGTCATATTTTTTCAAAGGCTACGTTTTTGATAGTAGTTGAATGCTCGGATGCCTGCAATGCTGATACGCGGAGCAGTTATTGATGATCTCAAAAAAAAGTAACATCACCAATACGATTGCCCCGCTGTCTAATGCTGCGACATTCCAAGATCTTTACCAGCAAACGCACTTGATGGTCTATCGTTATATATTCGGCTTATACGATGGACCCGTACAAGATGTGGAAGATTTGACCGCGGAGACTTTTGTGCGAGCCTGGAAAGCTCGCAGACGATTTCGAGGTAGCTCCGATGCAGCATTGGGATGGTTGTTGCGCATTGCCCGCAACCTGGTGATTGACTCCTTTCGCCGTCACCAAAGGCAGGGGTATGCAGCAGATATTAGCGATCATATCATCCAATCTCCCATTGCTAGCCCAGAAGAGAGCGCGGTGCAAAAAGAGCGCATTAACAAGCTTTGGCTTGCGCTTGGAAAACTCAGCACACAACATCGCGAGATCATTACCTTGCGCTACCTTTTAGGCTGGCAAGTCAAAGCTATCGCAAGATACCTAGAAATGAAAGAAAATACGATCTCAGTTTACATCCGTCGCGCATTACAGCGCATCCGTCAGGAATGGGAAGAATCTTGAAAATATGGATAACAAAAGAAAGCGATTCAATAATTCGATAAATGATCAAGAGATCCAGGATCTTCTAGGCGCGATCCAACCCAAACCCAGCCAGCAATTCCACCAGAAGATGGCGAACCAGCCGTGGTTTCAGAGGGCGGATCAATTTCAAGGCTATAGAATTCATCCCAAACGGCAAGCTGCCATTGCCGGATTCGTCCTGTTGCTTTTATTAATTTTCACGCTGGCATCACCAGCATTAGAGGTTGTCGCCCAAAGGTTGGTGCAATTCTTCCTGCCCACGATCAGCGATCAAACCCAACTTCAAATCACGCTCGAAGGTACATCAGATCCCAGGGATGTCACATCATTGACTGTTTCAGAGGCTGAGACCCTGGCAGGCTTCATGGCTACTGTACCCAATTCCGTACCACAAGAATATTCGTTTAGCGAGGCAACCTATAACCCTGATCGAAAAGCGATCGTACTCAAATACATTTCTGAAAATCAGACACAGACTTTGCGCATCTTGCAACGTCCAGTCGGGGAAGAATACCAGCAAATTGGCGCCAGCGCAGTGGTAGAAATTATTCAAATCGGAAATGTGCCCGGAGAATATGTCACCGGCGCTTGGACGATTCCTGAGGTAGAATCTGCGATCGAATTGACTGAATTCGGGAAAACAACCACATTGCAAGCAACCTGGGACCCTAATGCAGAAATCCAAATGCTTCGCTGGGTTCAAAACGAAATGCTCTTTGAAATCGTTTTCGGCGGTGGTGACCCAAAAATGCCCGGTTATCTGACGAAACTTGATCTAATCGCCATCGCTGAAAGTATGTATTGAACTTCGCTAAAGGAAAATCTATGCAGTCAAATCAAGAACACAGCTCAAAATGGCTCGATAAACCAATCTTTTCCAATATTACATTCAACTGGGAAACAATACTCTTTGCTTCAATCATCATCCTGGCATTGGTAACACGCTTCTACGATCTCGAATCGCGCGTGATGAGCCATGACGAGAACTCACATGTCTATTACGCCTGGCAGCTTTCCCAAGGGGGAGGGTACAGTCACACCCCAATGACACACGGACCTTACCAGTTCCACATCGTGGCGCTATCCTATTTCTTGTTTGGGGATAACGACTTTACAGCTCGCATCCCTGCCGCACTTTTTGGTATCGCCATGATCGCATTTCTATGGTATTACCGCCGCTATCTGGGACGAGTAGGAACCTTGGTCGCTGCCGGGATGATGCTGATTTCTCCTTTCTTACTATATTACGCGCGCTACGTGCGCAACGATATTTTCTCGGCGCTCTTTGGGGTTGTGACGGTTTGGGCTATCTTACGTTACCTCGAAACGGGGGAAGCCAAATATACCTATTGGCTCACAGCAGTCACTGTATTGCATTACACCACCAAGGAAACATCATTCATCTATACTGCCCAGGCGTTATTATTCCTGGGATTACTCTTCGTCCATCAGATTACCCAGAAACGCTGGGAGCGACCAGCGCTCAAGAGAACGTTCTTGGTACTCCTCGTAGTGGCAATCATTTTCATAGCGATCGGATTTGGCTTGAATGCTTACTTCCCTTCACCGGAGCCTATCGAGCCAAATGCTGAATTAGAAAACGCTCCATTAGCTACCGTACCCCTCCACCTGATCATCCCGGTCGGATTAGGTTTGCTGGCCGTGCTAGGAGCACTCGTTGTCGCAATCTCTGGAATGACATGGGATCGCTTACGTCATAACCGGGTCTTCAGTCTGATCTTATTGCAACTCACCTTGGTGCTACCTCAGTTGGCGCCATTTCCCGTCAACACCATCGGCTGGGATCCACTGGATTACACAACTGCTGGTATGCTGCGGACCGGGATCTTCATCGGCATTCTGGCTGCTATCGCCATTGCCGCAGGTTTGCTGTGGAATTCTCGCTTGTGGTTGATCAATGCGGCCATCTTTTATATCCCCTTCACGATCTTCTACACCACCGTTTTTACCAACGGCGCCGGTTTCTTTACCGGCATGGTCGGCTCTCTGGGCTACTGGCTTGTGCAGCAAGGCGTCGAACGCGGCAGCCAGCCCTGGTATTACTACCTCCTGATCCAGATTCCTGTGTATGAATTCCTCCCGCTTTTGGGAGCGATCCTGACAGGTTATTATTGGTTTCGGCTCAAGTGCAATCCTGCGCCCGAAAGGGACGACCAAGCTGAACTTCAGCCTGATCCACCCCTTGAAGGCCAGTTTGATCCCTGGGCTGCAAGGCTAGCCATTCCATTATTGGCTTTTTGGTCCATCAGCAGCATCATCGCCTATACGATCGCTGGGGAGAAAATGCCCTGGCTAACCGTCCACATCTCTTGGCCTATGATCCTGTTAGCAAGCTGGGGACTGGGGATACTTATCGAGCGAATCGATTGGGAAGCAATCAAGACCAAACGCGGTTTACTGGTTATCACCTTGATCATCGTTTTCCTGGTCAGCCTGACTTCGGCAATTGGCATGATCGTTGGCGACAATCCACCTTTCCAGGGCAAAGAATTGCACCAACTCAATACAACCAACGCATTTGTATTAGCAGTTTTGATGGCAATCATTTGCGCCTATGGCGCAATCAAAGTTGTCACTGATTGGGATTTGGCGCAATTCGGACGCTTGACAACGCTGACCATCTTTGCTTTTCTGGCATTATTCACCGCACGAGCTGCCTTTCAAGCAGCATATATCAACTATGACCACCCCACCGAATATCTGGTTTATGCTCATTCGGGGGCTGGACCAAAGATCGCCCTCAAACAAATCGAGGAGATTTCTCGGCGCACCACGGATGGGCTGGATATCGTTGTGGCCTACGACGATGAAACCACGTACCCCTATTGGTGGTATCTGCGAAATTATCCCAACCAAAAATATTACGGGCCAAACCCCACCCGCGAGTTGCGCGATGCCCCAGTCATCTTGGTAGGAGATAACAATTTCGATAAGATCGAACCTGTGGTTGGGCAAGCCTATCACAAGTTCGATTACATCCGTATCTGGTGGCCCAACCAGGATTACTACAACCTGACCTGGGAACGCATCAAAAACGCCATCTTCAATCCTCAAATGCGCTCGGCAATCTTTCAGATCTGGTTCAACCGTGATTACCAAAAATATGCTGAAGTCAAAGGCACCGACATGAGCCTCCCGAATTGGTCACCCTCAGACCGCATGAGGCTGTATGTCCGGAAAGATATCGCCGCACAGGTGTGGAATTTCGGCTCCGTGCCCGTAGATGTGGAAGAGATCATGGCCGATCCTTACGAAGGCAAAGAGGTCACCCTACTGGCAGACCAAATCCTAGGCGCCAATGGTACCGATTCAGGTAACTTCGAATACCCGCGCGATATCGCAGTAGCCTCAAATGGCAGTATTTATGTGGCCGACACTGGCAACCACCGTATCCAGCATTTGAGCGCCGATGGCGAGGTGCTCAATATCTGGGGGTATTTCGCCGATAGTTCACAAGGTGATGCTCCTGGTGGTTCATTCTACGAGCCTTGGGGCATCGCTGTCGGTCCTGAAGGCGAAGTGTTCGTTGCCGATACCTGGAACCACCGCATCCAAAAGTTCACCTCCGAGGGAGAATTCATTTCGCAATGGGGGTATTTTGGTCAGGCCGAAACGGGGTTAGCCTTTTGGGGACCGCGCGATATCCTGGTCGACGAGCAAGGATATGTCTTTATCACCGATACTGGTAATAAACGCGTGGTGGCCTTCACCAGCGAGGGCGAATTCCTGACCTCCTTCGGCAGCGCTGGATTGTTGGAAGGTCAATTCGATGAACCTGTCGGCCTGGCAGTGGATGCCGATGGCCGTATCTATGTGGCTGATACCTGGAATAAGCGCGTGCAGGTTTTTGAGCCAGATGAAAGCGGTTTGAAATACACACCCATCTTGGAATGGGAAATCGTCGGCTGGTATGGCCAATCACTGGATAACAAGCCATTCCTTGCCGTAGATGAGCCAGGCCGTGTTTTCGTCAGCGACCCCGAAAGCTATCGCATCCTGGAATTCAACACGCAAGGCGAATTTATGCGCTATTGGGGTGATTACGGTGTCGGCCCCGAGGGCTTCAACCTACCTGGTGGACTGGCTACTGGCCCCGACGGCGAACTGTGGGTTGCAGATGCGGGTAATCACAGGATATTGCACTTTAGCGTTCCCAGAGATTTTCCTAACGTAGAAGAATAAAATCACAAAATTTTCTCATAGACATGACCCACCCCGAATTAAATTCTCCGGGTGGGTCATGTCTATTTTCCCCCAAAATATTTAGAACTGGGAGGGGGTCATGTCAAATGCTAAATGCCGGGGATTGATATCCAACTGAAAACCAGAATATTCCTAAAATTTGGGGCGAATCAGGATAATAAATTTCACCAGCTTTCCAAATTTTCCCCAGATTTTCTCCAGAATTAGTTCCTACAATAATCACATCGTTTACCAAACAGGAGTATTTAAAGGAGGTATATATGTTCAAGAAAACCAAAAACAAACTCTGGCTCGATATTGCCCTCGGGCTTGGATACTTACTAACCTTTATCTCTGGCGATGAATTGGCAGAATATGCCGCCCTGGGCGGCTTCTCCATACATGAGCTGATGGCATTCATATTAGGTGGCCTGGCATTTGTACATATCCTTGTTCACTGGCAGTGGATCACCAAAGTTGGCCGGCGATTTTTCACCCGGCTGCCCCGCCAAACCCGAATAAATTATGTTCTCAACAGTATGCTATTCCTGGCCTTCGGCCTGACCGGTGTCAGCGGTCTGCTCATGTCCAAGACCCTGGGTTTCTATTCACCCGACTCGTTTATTTCGGGATTTCACGAAGCCGCCAGCACCTTTTCCATGTTACTCGCAGGCAGCCACGTACTGCTTCATTGGAAGTGGATACTGAATGCCATCAAGCGCTACCTGCTTCCAAAGAGAATCGCAAACAACCTCAATAAACCGGCCTTACAAACCATATCCATTCGTTCGAATGATCGCAAAAATCGTAAATAAAAATGTGCCTAAAGGAAAACAAAACATGAAAAAAACATTTACCATCACTCTAATCATTGCTGTACTAGCAGGCGGATATTATCTCTACCAGAATATGCAAGCGAATAGCATCGATCAAACATCGCTGGAAGGTTTGCAAACTGTCGAAGTGCAGATAGGAACCTTATCAGCTACGATCAGCGCTACGGGTACCGTACGCTCGAACCAAGACGCTCAGTTATCCTGGCAGACATCGGGCACTGTTGAACAACTCTATGTTCAGGCCGGTGATATTGTTGAGAATGGACAAATGCTGGCCGAGCTCGTGCAGACATCGCTGCCTCAGAACGTAATCCTGGCCCAAGAGGAACTGATCAACGCCCAAAAAGCGCTTGATGATCTCGGTGACGCATATAAACCCTTAGCCATCGCGGATGCACAAAAAGCCGTCGCGGATGCCCAAGATGCTATCGAAGATGCCGAACGCACACTACGGAACTTACAAACCCCCGCACCGCAAACCGACATCGACCAGGCTTATGCAGATATGCTGCTCGCGAAAGACGAACTCGATAAAGCAGAAGATGACTACAAACCCTATGAAGGCAAATCAGAAGAAGATCTCACCCGTGCAAACTTTTTGAGCAAGCTTGCAACTGCCCAGGAACAGTATGACGGCACTGTACGGACCTACAATGCGCTACGCGGTACAGCTTCCGACACAGAAATCGCCGTAGCCGAAGCCGATTTGCTAGTCGCCTACGAGCAAGTGAGTGATGCCCAGGAAGAGTTTGATCGCCTGATAGCGGGAATTGAAACAAATGATATTCTGGCCGCTGAAGCTCGCATCGCCGCCGCCGAGGCTACACTCAAACAAGCCTGGCTGGAAGCACCTTTTGACGGTGTGATCACCAAAGTCGATACGCAGACTGGTGACCTGGTTACTGCTGGTACTACCGCTTTTCAATTGGATGATCTATCCCGACTTATCGTTGATCTGACGGTAACAGAAGTCGATATCACTCAAGTCAAAGTGGGTCAGCCCGTAGTTTTGACTTTCGACGCCATCACAGGCAAAGAATATCACGGCCAAGTGATCGAGGTGGCCTTGGTCGGTGAAAAAGAGTCCGGCGTGGTCAATTTCGACATCTCCGTCGAGTTGATCGACCCAGATCAGGATGTACGTCCCGGTATGACCACCGCGGTAAACATTGTCACTAACGAAATCCCTGATGTACTGTTGGTCCACAATCGGGCCGTGCGCAAGGTCGACGGTGACCATGTGGTATTTATTGTCAGCGAAGATCAGACTGGCACTCCGAGTATTACCATGCAGCCTATATCCCTTGGTGCTACGTCTGACAGCTTCAGCGAAGTCTTAGATGAAACATTACATCCTAGCGACGTTGTAGTACTCAATCCATCGAGCGAATTGCTTACATCGCAACAAACGGCAAGTTTTGGGCCCGGATCTGGGAATGATGGCAACGCACGACAGATCTTTGGCGGAGGCAATTAGCCATGAACGAATATGTTGTTGACGCCCGTGACATCACCAAAGTTTATGCCATGGGCGATATCAAAGTGCACGCCTTACGAGGTCTTACTACACAAATTATGCCTGGAGAAGTTGTTTCCATCATGGGTCCTTCTGGATCGGGCAAATCGACGCTGATGAATACGCTGGGCTGCCTTGACCGCCCCACTTCAGGTGACTACTACCTGGATGGCGAGAACGTGGCTCGTATGTCAGATGACCAGTTGGCTGATATTCGCAACCGCAAAGTGGGTTTTGTCTTTCAAGGCTTCAATCTGCTACCTCGTTCAACTGCACTGGCCAATGTGGAGCTGCCTCTGCGCTATGGCAACAGCAATGGCACGAACCGACGCCAGGCAGCCAAGGAAGCCTTAGAAGCTGTCGGGTTGGGTGACCGCATTCATCATCGCCCCAACGAACTTTCGGGCGGCCAGCAGCAACGCGTGGCCATCGCCCGGGCATTGGTCAACAAACCGGCTATTGTCATGGCAGATGAGCCCACCGGCAATCTGGACACTAAATCGGGCGATGAACTCATGAAGCTGCTTCTCAACCTGAACAAAGAACGCGGCACCACCCTAATTATCGTCACCCACGACCCCGAAGTTGCCGAACTTACCGAACGCGTGATCACCATTCGTGACGGAGTTGTTGAACAATAACCTGAGTTTACGCAATGCATTGGTGTTATCGCTGGGAATAGGGGGTTGGGGCTTCGCCCCAACCCCCTATTCCCTGCGCACCCCGCTTCAAGTGCGTAATTTCTAAGAAAGTCAAGGAAGCAACTATGAATATCTCACAGTCATTTATCGAGGCTATAGAAAGTCTCACGGCCAACAAAATGCGTTCAGCGCTGACTATGCTGGGCATCATCATCGGTGTGGCTGCCGTCATCGCCATGTTGGCCATCGGCACTGGCACCCAAGATTCAATCGTTGGTGAAATCGAAGGCATCGGTACTAATCTATTATTTGTCACCACCGCCCAAGACGAGAATATCACCAATCCATCTCCCCTGACGTTGGACGATGCCGAAGCCTTGGCCGATTCCTTCCAGGCCCCCTCTGTGGCCGCGGTTGCCGCGGCTGTACGAGGTAATGCTGAAGTCACCTTTGCCGGGGAGAGCACCAATGTCAGTGTAATTGGCATCACACCTGAATATCTCTCCGTACAAAACGAAGAGTTAACCGAAGGCGAGGCCATCACAGATACACATCAAACCGCTCAATCATCGGTGGCCATATTGGGCACCAACGTCGCTGAAGACCTCTTTGGCAGCGCAGTCGGCATCATCGGTGAGACCGTGCGCATCAGCGGGCAGCCTTTCCGGGTTATCGGCGTTCTTGAATCATCCGGTGGATCAGAATTTGGCAGTTCTGATGATCAAGTTCTGATCCCGTTGACCACGGCGCAAGTACGCATCCATCCCCGTTCCACGCAGGGCCAAGTCGATATAATCTACGCATCTGCTATTAGTTCTGACGCGGTGCAGAGAGCCACCGACGAGATATCCGCCATTCTGCGTGAACGCCACCGCATTAAATTGGAAGAAGATGATTTCTCGATCCTGACACAGCAATCTTTTGTTGATATGGTTTCGACCATCACCGGAGTATTCACGATCTTCCTGGGAGGTGTGGCTGGAATTTCTTTGCTGGTAGGCGGCATTGGGATCATGAATATCATGCTGGTTTCGGTGGTCGAACGCACCAAGGAGATCGGTTTACGCAAAGCCATGGGCGCTCGAAAAACAGACATCCTGACGCAATTCCTGGTCGAATCGTCCCTGCTAAGTGTGGTTGGTGGAGGAATTGGGATTGTCTTTGGATGGGCATTATCTATCCTGGTCGGACAAATTGCGGCGAATAGCGATTTCGCCATCAACCCCTTGATAGGCGCTGATTCAGTCCTGCTTGCCACCCTGTTCTCAGCAGCGGTAGGCATTTTCTTCGGTCTTTATCCAGCCAATCGGGCTGCCGGGTTGGAGCCGGTGGAAGCGCTCAGGTCAGAGTAAAATAACAGGTGATGGTTGCTTGACTCGGCAAGCGGCCATCACCTGATACAAAATCGGCGAAGCGTTTATAATCGGTAAAATGATCATCGAATTTTTTTAGGTACCTGCTATGGATCGCATACTCGTTGTAGACGATGACAAAGACATTGTCCGGTTGGTGAAATCTTATTTAGAAAAATCGGGCTTCGAGGTATTTTCTGCATTTGATGGAGAAACTGCCTTACACATTCTGCGGAGAGAGAAGCCTGATCTATTGGTATTGGATTTGATGCTGCCTGACCGGGATGGCTGGGATATTACTCGCATTATTCGTACTGATGAATACCTGGCCAGCACTCCCATCATCATGCTTACTGCCAGGGTGGAAGATAGCGACAAAATCGTTGGCCTGGAAATTGGCGCCGATGACTATATCACCAAGCCGTTCAATCCCCGTGAGGTAGTTGCCAGAGTTCGTGCTTTGTTAAGGCGCAGCAAATTAGAGCGATCTGTCACCAGCCAACAAATCATCCAAATAAATTCCTTGAAACTCGATACCGGCAAGCGACGGCTCACCTTCGATGACATTTCCATCGAAATCACCCCTTCAGAATTCGAACTATTGTATGTGCTGATGGCTTCCCCCGGCTTTGTATTCACTCGGAGCGAGTTGATGGAAAAAGCCTTGGGATATTCCTACGATGGTTTGGGGAGAGCGCTGGACAGCCATATCAAGAATCTGCGGCGAAAATTTCAGCACCATGATCTCAATCCCAATATCATCGAAACCATTTATGGTGTTGGATACCGCTTTTCGGAAGATGAACTATGAACCGGTTATGGGTGCGAATCAGTCTCAGCAATATTGGAATTATGGTCTTTTTAATCATTGTTCCAATGAGCATAGGCATATTGACGCAAACATTTGACGAAGGAATTGAATTTCAAGAACTCGAGTTCTTGGAAGAAAACTCGGAGGAGAATCTTGCAGCTAGGAAAATTTTTGAAAGATTTTCCACCAATCCAGGAAGGATAATTTTTCAAGGTCTTTCACGATTCTTCATGGCGATAGCCATAATCAGTATTTTTGTCGGAATTCTAAGCGCCCGAGGTTTGACTGCTCCCCTCAACAAATTAGCGAACGCGGCCAAAGCCATAGAGGATCAAGATCTCAGCCAGCGCGTGGATTTAAAAGGCAGCCGAGAAATTCGAGAGGTTGCCCGGGCTTTTAACGATATGGCCGCCGGTTTAGAAAAATCGGAAGAATTGCGCACAAACTTACTCAATGATGTCGCCCACGAACTGCGCACGCCTCTATCTGTGATCCAAGGAAACTTGCGGGCAATCCTTGATGACGTCTACGAAATGGACAAGGCTGAAATTGCCAGATTATATGACCAAACCCGCCATCTCTCTCGCTTAGTAGATGATCTCCGCGAACTAGCCTTGGCAGAAGCCGATCAACTGCCATTAAATATCACTTCAATTGCAGTGGTCTCATGGATAAAAGAAAGCGTGACAGCATTCCGGCCGGTGGCAGAAGAAAAAAGCGTACGTGTTAGGCTGGAAATTCTTGGGGAGCACACACAAATTGAGGGGGATCAGGCCCGCCTCACCCAAAGTCTGCACAACCTGCTCATCAATGCTCTCCAGCACACTCCTGCTGAGAGTCAGATTACCATTCAAATCGAGCAAGACATGGGATCATTTTTCTTGCGTGTTATTGATCAGGGTGAAGGCATCGATGCAGAACACATACCGAATGTATTCGATCGCTTCTACCGCACTGACCCTAATCGCAGCCGTGAGACCGGGGGCACCGGTCTTGGCCTGGCTATTACTCGCGCCATTATCGCGGCACATGGCGGGAAAATTTCAGTTCAAAGCGCTGGGATTGGTGAAGGAAGTAAGTTCACCATCGAATTACCCCTAGACACATATAATAATTCTTAATACTTTCGTAAGAACCCCCTGCTACAATATTGGCAATTCTGAACAAATAGTTTTAGAGAGCTCTCAGAAATACATGATGAGCGCAATTTCCATAGTTATTCATAGAACCCTTATCTTTGTAAATGAATTCAGATGACCCAGTCAATTTCCATTCTTGTCGTTGATGACGAAGCTACAATCCGTGAGGTTGTACGCCGTTACCTGGAACGTGAAGGTTTCATCGTGCGTGAAGCCGCGGATGGTTACGAAGCTCTCGACGCCATTCAGGATTATCAGCCCAACTTGATCGTCCTGGACCTGATGCTGCCCGGCATTGATGGCTTAACCATCACCCAACATATCCGACAGGATCGGCAAATTCCCATCATCATGCTGACAGCCAAAGGGGAAGCCAGCGACCGCATTCGCGGGCTGGATCTAGGGGCAGATGATTACATCACCAAACCCTTCAGCCCTCAAGAAGTTGTTTCCCGCGTGCGTGCGGTCCTAAGAAGGGTAAATGGAGTTTCCACGAAACCAGCCTTGAGGTCGCTGGAATTCGCGCGCATCTCGATTGATCCGGCCGCGCGCACAGTCAAAGTAGCACAAGAAGATATCTTCCTGACAGCCAAAGAATTCGATTTATTGTGGTATTTCGCCCAGCATCCCGAACAGGTTTTCTCTCGCACCCAATTACTGGCTAATGTTTGGGGAGATGAGCTTTATACTGATCCATCAACGGTGACCGTCCATATTCGTCGCCTTCGAGAAAAGATCGAAGCCAACCCTGGCAAGCCAGCCCATCTACTCACTGTTTGGGGTGTAGGTTACAAATTCGTTGGAGATGCAGCATGACATCGAAACCTAAGACAGGCAGTCCCCGACGCTCTCGCACGATTAATTATGTGTTTGGCATCATCTTCATGTTGCTGGCAACGGTAATCCTCATTGAATTAGTGATGAGCCCACCGCCTGGGGATTTGAAATTCCTGGCAATCTATCTGGGTCTCACCAGTTTAGGATCAGCAGTCTTTGGATTCGCATCTCATCGCCTGGGATGGTGGCGTCGTCTGCCACGCATCAGCTATGCCATGATCCTCGGATATGTCTTGGCTGGGGGATTGACGCTCTTCAACGTCTGGATAACAGCCCGTTTGATGTTCATCAACCAGCACGACCTGGCATTAGCGACATTGCTATTATTCTTCGCCGGTGGCATCTCGATTGCTTTTGGATATTTCATATCTAATTCCATCAGCCAGACCTTGGAGAACCTGGCAGAGGGCGCAGGTCAACTCAGCCAGGGGGACTTCACTACACGAGTGCCCGTTCATGGAGAAAACGAGATAGCCAAGCTCTCGGCTGCATTCAACGAGATGGCGGCTAAACTTGAGCAAGCTGCCGAAAACGAACGTCTACTCGATGAAGCCCGGCGTAATCTGGTTGCCTGGGCTTCCCACGATTTGCGCACACCGCTTACATCCCTGCGTGTCATGATCGACGCTTTAGCTGATGGCGTTATCGATGACTCCGAAACGGTATCGCGCTATCTACAACAGAGCCAAAATGAGATCACGCGTATGACACGGCTTTTGGATGATCTTTTCGAACTTGCCCAGTTAGATGCCGGGTATCAAGAGTTTGATTATGAGTGGATCAACCTTTCTGACCTGATCTCTGATACCCTGGAGAGTTTCGCTGCCCGGGCGGCTGCTCAATCTGTAACCTTAGAGGGCTCGATTGACCCTAAGGTTGATCCCGTTTGGGCAGCTCCGGATAAACTAAGCCGCATCCTCGATAACTTGCTTAGCAACGCGATTCGACACACCCCCGAAAATGGCTCTGTCACGCTTCGTGCCAACCGAGAAGAGGGGAACACAATCGTTGTCGTCAAAGATACCGGAAGCGGCATATCTGAAAACGATTTACCTCACATCTTCGACCGCTTCTATCGCGGCGAAAAAAGTCGTGCGCGTGAAGATGGGATTGGTGGTGTCGGCCTTGGTCTATCGATCGTCAAAGGTCTGGTTGAAGCGCATGGTGGAGAGATCCAAGTCGAAAGCAAAACGGGTGATGGAACTACTTTCAGGTTTTCCTTACCAGGGCAAAACAATATTAATGACCCACATTAGTCATGTTGAAGATTTCAGAGTTACACACTTGTAACGTAGTTTGCAGGGGATAGGGGGGCAACGCCCCCCTATCCCCTGCAACTTCACCACCGAATTGCGAAAGTCTTGAAATTAAAATATCATCTAGCACAAACTGTATTTACAGGTATCTCAATGAAATATTGGTATGCAATAACCTACACACTCTTATTAATTGGAACTATCTTCCTCTCAAGCGGTTGCACATCACCTGACACCAATCCAATTGCAGTTGATATGACAGCAACCTCGCCGTTTACTTCTGACGGTGGTAATCTCACGCCATCAACTCCAACAACTGTACCAACTCCAAAAGCTAGCTCCCACATCCCAGACGCAGAAGCCATCAATTTGATGTACCAACTCTCTCAAATCGCCGACCCTGAATTCCAGGCAGCTTTTGAGCGGATCATTGATGCCCATGATGAGCGCTTTATCGCCGTTTTCATCGAGTTGTTCCGTGCCAATCAACTTGCTTTACTGCAGAGCACAAATTATCAAACTCCCATCAATGCCTTGGAAACTCTCAGCGGTCAATCCTTTGGTAACAATTGGCCTGCCTGGATAGAGTGGTATGGAACGACAGATCTCGAACCACCTCCAGGATTCACGAGTTGGAAGGGAGACCTACTGGCCCAAATTGATCCAGGCTTTGCGGATTTTCTTCAAGATGATCTGCCTTCAACCATTCGTACGGAAGAGATTTTGTGGGGTGGTGTTGTCATCGATGGAATCCCCGCGCTGGATAATGCATTGATGGTTTCCGCTGATCAAGCGGACTACCTAGAACCCAATGAGCCTGTCTTTGGAATATCTATAAATGGAGATCACCGGGCTTATCCCTTGCGCATTCTCGATTGGCATGAAATGGCCAATGATGTTGTTGGAGGCGTGCCAGTTTCACTGGCGTACTGTACGCTGTGTGGTGCTGGGATCGCATATGACGGACGCGCTACTGACGGCAATACCTATACCTTTGGCTCATCGGGTTTCCTGTTCCGCAGCAATAAGTTAATGTACGATCGACAAACACGCACCTTGTGGAATCAGTTAACTGGTGAACCTGTTTTAGGCCAATTGGTTGGAACTGGGATAAAGCTGAATTTGCTTCCGATTGTTGTGACCACGTGGGAAGCCTGGCTTACACAACACCCTGATTCCGTTGTCCTAGATATCGACACCGGCTATCAACGTCCCTATGATCCTGGTGCAGCTTATGGAGATTACTTCGCCTATCACGATACGATGTTCCCAGTCTGGCAGCGTAGTGATCTACTTCCTACCAAAGCTCGAATATATGCCTTGCAAATTGAGGGGATCCCCAAGGCGTACCCCCTGGATATTTTGATGGAAGCCCAAGTAATCAATGATGCCATTGGGCAAACACCTGTCGTTTTACTTGCCACGCAAGGCGGCATTACCGTAGATGGTATAAGTCAGCGCAGCGGTGAAGTTACCTATAAGGCGGGTGGAGAGGTGCGCGCATATAACCGCGCGGAGGAAGAATTTACTCCAGGAAACGATCTTTATGAAGTAATCGACTCCGCAGGCCGCTCCTGGCAAGTCACTGAGGATGCCTTGGTTGGACCAGAAGGAGAAATAGCTCCCCGCATCAATGGGCATCTTGCATACTGGTTTGGCTGGTTTACATTTTTCCCACAAACATTGGTCTATGGAGAACAGTAATTTCCAGGTTCTCTAGGAATTGCCGGGGTGATCCCCCAGATGTAGGGGTATCTGGATAGTCCCACGGCGTTTCCCAGAGACCCAATTTCCAACGGTCAACTGGAGAAAAAATATGAATCATCGGTTAATAACTTTATTGGTATTTCTGCTGGTTGGATGCTCAACAGCAAATCCATCATTGCAAAATATTGAACCTAGCATTTCAGAATCATCTGGTTCTTCTTCGTCCTCGACTACAGTAAACCAGGCCACAAATACATTGCCATATTATGGCCAAGCCCCAGAGCTAACAAACCAAGTCTGGCTAAATACCGATGCGCCCTTGCGATTAGCAGAATTACGCGGCAAAGTTGTTTTACTGGAGATGTGGACTTTCGGTTGAATAAATTGTCGCAATGTAATTCCCTCGGTGAGGGAATGGCACAATACCTACAAGGATCAAGGTCTTATCGTCATTGGCAATCACTACCCAGAGTTCAATCATGAACGCGATCTCGACAATCTCAAAGCTGCCATCATTCAACTCGATGTACCCTACCCAGTCGCTCAGGATAATGATGGTTCTACCTGGCGAGCATACAATAATCGCTATTGGCCCACACGATATCTGATCGACAAAAATGGCCACATCCGCTATACCCATATCGGGGAGGGCGCTTATGCTGAAACCGAAGCCTCCATTCAAACTCTGCTAGCAGAGCCTTATCCGTGACTCGCAAAGTAAGAAAAATTAGTTTATCTTTATCTGTAGAAAAGTAAAGGAGCAAGAAAATGAATAAGATCAAATCTTCCGAAATCACGCCAGAACATGTCTATCTCTCGCGCCGCGAGTTTCTGAAGAGCATGGGCATCGTCAGCGCGGGTGCGGCTGTCTTAGCCGCATGCGGTCCCACTGCATCCACTGCCGTCAGTTCTGTGGCCGCGGCCGAAAGCAAACCAGGGCCAGAAACAACTCCAAGTGCAATGGCATCCACAGATGAGCTGGGCGATCCCTTGAATTCGTTTGAAGATATCACCAATTACAACAACTTCTATGAATTCACAACCGATAAACAGCGCGTCGCTCAGATGGCTGCTGATTTCCAGACATCTCCCTGGGAAGTTCAGGTTGGCGGCTTGGTACACAATCCGAAAACCTACACCATGGAGGATTTGCGCAAATTCGAAACCGAAGAGCGTATCTACCGACTACGCTGCGTGGAGGCCTGGTCGATGGTCATTCCCTGGGTTGGGTTCCCCCTTCACAAGTTGTTGGCAGAAGTTGAACCAAAAGCTGAAGCCAAATATGTTCGTTTCGAGACCTTATACGACAAGCAGCAATTCCCTGGCCAAAAGAGTGTCTGGTACGAATGGCCCTATGTCGAAGGATTACGTGTTGATGAAGCCATGCACGATCTCACCTTGATGGCCACTGGGCTCTACGGAAAAGATTTGCTTCCACAAAACGGTGCCCCCATTCGGTTGGTCGTACCCTGGAAATATGGCTTCAAGAGCATCAAATCAATCGTCAAGATCGACCTTGTCACCGAGCAACCCACGTCCTTATGGATGGCCGCCGCCCCACAGGAATATGGTTTTTATGCGAACGTCAACCCCAACGTCGACCATCCACGCTGGTCCCAAGCAACAGAACGCCGCATCGGTGAATTTGGCCGGCGGGCATCAATCCTGTACAATGGCTACGAAGAGGAAGTTGCCCATCTCTATGATGGCATGGATTTGAGGATAAATTACTAATATGAATCCCGGTTTTTGGATATCATAAAAGACTCTACTGCAAAAAGCCACCAAGCGAGTTTCCCGCCGGAATATATGGGGGTGG
>CAYWIC010000082.1:0-22454 GCA_964458115.1 uncultured Anaerolineales bacterium
ATGGCAAGTTGGGCGTGCGTGCCGGGTCCACAGGTTGGATCAACCTTCAAGATGTGCGTGTGCCCAGTGCCAACATGATTGGTGAAGAGGGCGAGGGCTTCAAGGTCACCATGTCTGCCTTCGACAACGGTCGCTACACCGTGGCTGCTGGAGCTACCGGGTTGATCCGCGCTTCACTGGAGGCCAGCGTGGCCTACGCCAATGAGCGCAGATCGTTTGGCAAACCCATCGCCGAGCACCAACTGGTGCAGGCCAAGATCGCTCGCATGGCACTGGATTATGATGCCTCTCGTCTGTTGTACTTGAAGGCAGGTTGGATGAAAAATGAAGGTCAGCGCAATACCCGCGAGACTTCGTCATCCAAATGGTATTCCACCGAAAAATCCTTCGAAGCTGCCAACGAGGCCATCCAAATCCACGGCGCTTATGGCTTCAGCGATGAATATGATGTCGAACGTTATATGCGCAACGCCCGCGGCGCGGTGATCTACGAGGGCAGCAACGAGATCCAACACCTGATCCAGGCCAGTTACGCCTTGGGTAACCGGCGCGATAAACCCTTGCGTATGGAGATGCCTGCGTACGATCCCGATGAATGGCAGGAAGGGTAGAAGCGTAACCAACAATGTGTGACGAGTTACACTTGTCAGTGACGTTATAGTAGGCTATATAAGGTTTACGCAGCTAAGCCTCAGCAGAAAGAGTTCCGGAAAATGGATGTGCGCGGGGGCGTACGCCCCCGCGCACATCCATTTTCCGACATCCTTTAGCTTGAGGCAAAGAAGCAATTTAGGAAAGCTAATTCTTGAGAACATAGGAGGTTGCTTTGAAAATCGTCGTTTGTGTGAAGCAAGTGCCCGATACCGCTGCACAAGTTGTGGTGGAAGATGGGCAAGTCTCTTGGGGGGATGCTCCCTTAGTGATCAACCCCTGGGATGAGTACGCCGTGGAGGCTGCCTTGCAGACGGTCAAAGACCAGGGCGGAAGTACCAAAGTCATCAGCATGGGTAAGGCCGATGAAACAGAAGCTCTGAAACACGCCCTGGCTATGGGCTGTAATGAGGCTGCCTTGGTGTCCGATCCCGCTCTGGCTGGCTCAGATAACGTTGCCGTAGCGAAAGTGTTGGCTGCTGCCATCCAGAAGGTAGGCGATGTCGATCTGGTCTTCTTTGGCAAACAGGCCGTGGATAGCGACACAGGTACCCTTCCAGCGATGGTAGCCCGGGTTCTGGGATGGCCCGCGATCACCCTGGTTTCAGCCATCTCCGAGTTGGGCGCCGAGGCTATCAAAGCGGAACGCGCCATCGAAGAGGGACGCCAAGTTGTAGAGAGTAAGCTCCCCGCAGTAGTCAGTGTGATCAAGGATTACGGCGAGCCGCGTTATCCCTCATTCATGGGTATCCGCAAGGCAGCTCGAGCAGAAATACCGGTTTGGGATTTGGGTGAGCTGGGGATCGAGGCACCCGCAGCAGTGATCTCCTGGCCCGAGATGATGAATCCCCCCGCGCGAGAAGTCACCACAGAGATCATCGAAGGTGAAAATGCGCAAGATAGCGCGGAGAAATTGGCCGAGGTGATCATGGCGGAGAAGGTGCTCTAATGACGAACAAAATTTGGGTGTATATCGATCATTTCAAAGGGCAGGTGCTGCCATCTTCTTGGGAAGGCATCGGTGCCGGTCTGACATTGGCAGATGAGTTCGGAGGTGGTGTCACCGCCCTGGTATTTGGTCAGGATGTTGCTGGAATCGCGCAAGAAGCGTTCCATTATGGCGCAGATGAAGTTCTCTTGGCGGATGATGCCACGCTAGCGGATTACCGCTCAGAGCCATACACGACTTTGCTGGCTAAGTTAGCTGCCGAAGTTGCTCCCGAGGTGATCCTGTTTCCCACCACAACGCGCGGCCGCGAGTTGGCTGGCATGAGCGCCGTTGATCTTGAATCGGGCGTGTTGGTGGATGTGACCGCCCTCGAAGTTCAGGATGGCACCGTCGTGGCTACAAGACCTGTCTATGCCGGCAAACTGTTGGCCAAAGTGCAGTGCAGCGCCAAACCGCAGATTGTCACATTGCGAGGCCGAGCTTTTGCCAAACCTGAGGTTGATGAATCGCGCGCTGGCACCCTGACAGAGGTCGAGGCTGCCATAGCAGAGGATGATATTGCTTTGAAAGTGGTGGATTACACCACTACCGAGGCTGGGGTTAGCCTGACTGATGCGGCCGTGATCGTTTCTGGTGGGCGCGGTGTTTCCAACAATCCAAACTTAGAGCCACCAGGCGATCTCAGCGAAGAAGAAGGCGAAGTTTGGCGGGCGCAGCAAGGCTTCAAGCTAATAGGTGAGTTGGCCGAAGCGCTAGGGGCCGCCGTTGGTGCCAGCCGTGCTGCAGTTGACGCGGGCTATATTCCTTATGTCAACCAAGTTGGCCAAACCGGCAAGGTTGTCTCTCCAGACTTGTATATCGCCTGCGGTATTTCAGGCGCAATCCAACACTTGGCAGGTATGCGTACCAGCAAGGTTATCGTTGCAATAAACAAAGATTCTGAAGCGCCGATTTTCAAATTGGCCCGTTTCGGGGTGGTGGGGGATTTATTCGATATTGTCCCCCCTTTAACCGAAGCCTTGAGAGCGCGCTTAGATAATTAATCTCAGCACAAATTAACCAAAAGAGCAGGCCAACGGCCTGCTCTTTTGGTTAATTTGTGCTGAGGATCAATATAGGTTCCAACGAACCATAGAAAATTACGAAAAAATTGGAGTTATAATTATCAAATTATAGTGTGGTTTTAATGCTAGTTGGAGCATTTGACTGAGCAATTTCTTCTAGGGAAAGATTGCCCTATGGCCAAAGGAGGCAAACAAAAGATGTCTTTGCGCAGCATGATCCTGCCCTTTATCAAATCTCGAGCAAAATTCGCAGTACTACTCTTGGGGTTATTTTCATTTTGGTTTCTCCTCCCTGGTAGAGTTATGGCTTCCGAGGAGCCCCCCTTGCCTGATTTAGGAAACTTTGCCCCGGTAATTCCTCCAGCCGAACCCACTGAAGTCAAAATTGGACTCTATATGATCGCTCTCGATAGAGTCTCCGCGCCATCCGATGCCTCTCCCGAGGTCGAAGTCGAGATGTTCATGGACCTTCAATGGAAGGACGAACGCCTGGCATTCGATGCCGAGGAATATGGCTACGACCGCAAGATCTATGAACAGCATGCTGCCGAGCTTGAATTGGAACAAATCTGGTGGCCGAATGTAGAAATCGAGAACGAAGTTCACGGCCGAGAAACAGAGAACCTGGAATTGATCATCTATCCAGATGGAACTATCGAGTATGCAGAAAGGTTCGTTGTCAGCGTCCATGCAGATTTCGATTTGCGTAGATTCCCCTTTGATGACCAGCAATTTGAGTTGGATCTTGAATCTTTTAGCTGGGATAGCCGCTACCTCGTTTTCGTTCCTAATGACAAAAAAATCGGATTCGATCCCAAATATACAGGTGAGGAATGGGTGATCGATTCGCTCACAACGGAAGTCAAGCTTGAAAACGAGATCCGCTCAGATGAAGCTTTTTCTGAGTTCGTTTTCATCTTACATGGGGAACGGTTACCCCAGTTCTATCTCATGAAGATATTCCCCATGTTCCTCATCATAATCCTGACTTGGTCTGTTTTTTGGCTAGAGGGCGCGGCAGCTCCGGAGATGAGCATCAGTTTCATTGGCTTACTGACCGTGGTTGCATTTCACCGTGTATTTTCAGGACTGCTGCCGCGATTATCGTATATGACCTATTTGGATGGGGTCATATTTGTAGGGTATTTCTTCGCCAGCCTGGCCATCATCGAAAATGTTATCGTCCGTAGGGTTAGTGAGGAAGCTGGAACCAGGCTTGATCGGCTATTTCAGCGCTATGTGCCAGTTACTTTTGTCCTTTTGAATGTGCTGTTAGTGTTTATCTTTTTGAGATAGGTTGTCTCATTTCTGAAAGAACGGTAACTATTTGTGAGGATTCCCTGCAATACCCATTTCTAATTTATGCTTTGTTGGAAAAACACCGTGAAACTAGACAATTTTTATCCACAAAACTGCCTTGCCTAGTGTATGGATGTGATATATAATGAACTTAGTACTTCAGTATGATGTACTGAGGAGCATTTTTGATTATTAAAGAATGTAGGAACACAACTACGGGAAAGTATTCCTACGCGCAGTTTGGGGTTTATTGAACAACAAAGGAGGTCGCCGTGTTTGAAACTGATGCTCTCTATCAAAATGACCCAAAGTGGAAAAATGTCCCATTAGGTCACCAGAACAAAGAGACGATTGGTACTTGGGGGTGTCTATTAACTTCAATGACCATGGTAGCGAATGGCTTTGGAGCCAATGAAACGCCCGAGACGCTCATGAACAAACTTAAGAGCGCTGGAGGTTTCCAGGGAGCTTTGGTGATACCTGCAGCAATGCCGAGTGTGGTCCCCGGCGTGGTTTTTAAGGGCTATCAACCTTGTGAGAACCATCCGGCACCCTTAGGTCAGATCGATGCAGCTTTAGCTGCTGGGATGCCAGTGATTGCCCAAGTAGATTGGTCACCAAAGGCTGGTTTGCAGACCCACTGGGTGGTGGTCTATGGTAAAGAGGGCAATCGATATCTTATGAAGGATCCCTATAAATATCGGGGTGATTCACCTACCAAGAAACTTTATCTTACAGACCGTTACAAGCATATGGGCAAAGACCCTTCCGGTGCAATCACGGGTGTAGTATGGTTCCAAGGGACGCCATCTAGCGGTGCCACGGCAGCTGCCTCTGCGGTGGTATCCAAACCTGAAAAGGTTCCTGTTCCCGAGAATACCTTCAAAGTATATGGCACAGCTGATGGCCTTGCTTTCCGAGCATCGCCATCCATCGCCGGCGGCCTTATGGAACGTTTCCCTCTGCATGTCGAGTTGACATCTTTAGAGCCGAGCGCCCAAGGCAAAATTGGGGTGATGAACGAGTGGCTTCATGTTCAAGCGCCAAGCGGTGATCAAGGGTACGTGGCGGCCTGGTATGTATCTAGCTCTATCGAGGAGGAGGAAGAAAAGGCCGCTGCCCCCATGACTGGCGACAAAGGGTTGGTTGTCCGTCCTACCACCGATGGACTGGCTTTCCGCACCACGCCTAAGGTTGCCCCTCACACCATGATCAAACGCTTGCCTGTTGGATCATCCTTGATTGTGGCGGAACCGCAAGCGACTGCCCAGCAGAAAATTGGGGTGCAGGGCAAGTGGTTGAAAGTCAAAGATGTAACCGGCAAGGAAGGCTTCGTCGCAGCCTGGTATGTCACCAAGGGGGGAGAACCCGCACTCGGCGTTCGCCAGCAGCAAAAGAGTGCCAAGCCTACCGCCGACCCAGATGACGAGATCATCTTGCGGACCACTACCGAAGGTGTAGCAATGCGCAAAGAACAGCGCGTAGCTCCCGACACTTTGATCAAACGCATGCCCAATGCCTCGGAGTTGATGATCTTAGATGATGCCGATGCCAGCAAGGTCGGCCAGCAGGATCAGTGGATTCGGGCGCGGGATATCGAAGATGACGAAGGATATGTGGCGGCTTGGTACGTAGTCAGGAGATAGAGTTTTGATCAGGGTGACCGATTTGATTTTTGGTCACCCTTTAATTTGAGTTTTTCGCCAGGCAAATAAACCTATCAGTGAAACTATGTTTCACTAGGAGAAGAAGTTATGGGAAAAATCCTAATGGTGCACTCTTTTCGAGGAGGTACTGGAAAGACGACAACATCAGCGAATGTTGGCGCGCTTTTGGCCAAGGTTGGCTTGCGAGTGGCGGTCGTTGATACGGATATCCAATCCCCGGGAGTTCATGCCCTATTCAATATTGACGACAAAAGCATGGGGAAAACGCTGAACACCTATTTATGGGGCGAAAGCGCAATTGAAGAGGCCGCCATTGATGTGACCGATCGTTTAGGTGATGATGCCGAGGGGAAATTCTTCTTGATACCTTCGAGTATTAGAGCGAGTGACATCGCCCGAGTGTTGCGGGATGGCTACAATGTCACGTTGCTCGATGATGGTTACAAAAACCTTCTAGAAGCGTTGGAATTGGATGTTTTGATCATCGATACTCATCCAGGATTGAATGATGAGATTCTCTTATCGATGGCGTTCGCTGATACGCTGGGGATCATCTTGCGTCCTGACAATCAAGATTACCAGGGCACCAGTATTTCGGTAAAACTGGCCCGTAACCTTGAAGTAAAAGACATCATGATGATTGTCAATAAATCTCCCCAGCTTTTCCAAGAGGAGATGGTCAAATCGCGGGTCGAGGATGCCTATCAGGGGGAAGTGGCTGCTGTTATAACGCATTCAGAAGAATTGCTTGCCCTATCCAGCGCCAAACTTTTTGTGGTGGAGTACCCGGATGACCCGGTGACAAAACTGTATAAACAAATCGCAAAACGGTTTATGTCCTAAGGGCGGAGTATGACACATCAAACCAAAAGCATCGAAGAATTACAAATTTCAGATAGTGGGCAGGTCGAATTGCCTATTGTCCCCCAATTATTGGATGATCCCTTATCTAGCTACGCGCTAAAGATGGTGCGCAAAAGGGGCACAGAGTTTCCATTAGATGGTGTATTGCTCGATATGGAGGAAGTGGCAGCCATTGAGCAGATTCCTATTATTGGTCCCTTGGAAGGCGCAGTCATTCAGGTATTGATGCAATTACGCCAGCCACCACCCAGAAGAGTGTTGGATATTGGTACCGCAATTGGGTATTCGGCGTTATGGTTGGCAAGGGCTCTCCCGAAGGGAAGCCACATTGTCAGCATCGAGATCGATCCCCAACGCGCCCAAACGGCAAGAGATTTCATCGAGAAAGCCAGATACCAACACCAAATCGAAGTTATCATCGGTGATGTTTTGGATCTGCTACCCACAATGGGGAAATTCGACATCATCTTCCAAGATGTCATCAAACATGTTTATTTTGGGGCAGATTCACGGCTATCACTACAGCTTCTTGAGTGTTGTTTAGAACATCTTGAAGATGGTGGTTTATTGTTAGGGGACAATGCCTTTTGTATGGGCGAAGTTCTACATAACGATACTGAGGATCTCCCTGCGCAAATTCGGGGAATCCAAGCTTACAATGAAAAGGTGGCCACCCACCCAGAATTAGACAGTGTCATCATCCCTGTCCGGGATGGTCTTTGGGTCTCCCACAGGCGAAAAGGAGAGCAGCATGAGTAGCTCACAAGCAGAGGAAAGAAACGGCCGTACCTGGTCTCTCACCGCGAAACTTTCGGCAGCATTTCTATTAGCTGCGTTATTGCCATTGGCAATCATTTCGGTATATCAATTGTTAATTGGTGCTAAATTGCTTGAACGTAGGGCGACTGAAGAGTTAGATTTGCTTTCTTTGGGCGTTGCAGGACGCTTCAATCAGCTCATGGATGACGATCTCATCGCCGCGATTCAATTAAGCTCCGATCCATCGGTCATCAATGTGCTATCGAATCCCGATGATGAAACAGCTCTGGAAGAAGCCAATTGGCGAGCAGGGAAGGTGCTTGAATCGAACCCATACTATGAATATGTATATCTAATGGATGCGGAAGGCATATCGATCGTTTCTCAGCAATTAGAGGGTCTTCCCAGCGTCGTTGACGGTGTTTTTCGAGATCGTCAATACTTTATTAATGCCCGCGAGGGAAAACCACATATCGATGCACTAGTTGGGAGAAAAAGTAAGAAGCTGGGATTTTATTTCACAGCCCCTGTTTATGGTGAATATAACCAGGTCATTGGTGTAGCAGCGATCAAAGTTCAGGGGGAAGCTGTAACAGAGATGATCAGCACGTTCAACGAGAAGAGCGGTTCAGTTTCCGCATTTCTTGTTGATTATGATGGTGTGGTTGTCAGTGCCCCCGAGGATAAACCGGATTGGCAATTGAAGGGCTTAGTGGAATTGTCGCCCGTAGACCAAGAGGCTGTTGAGGCTCGTTTTGTGATGGAAAACCCTCTCTCTTATGTTGGTATTCCAGAATTAGCTACACTTATGGAGAATGAGACAGGCGTGACCTCATATCGAGATGCTGAAGATGATGCTTCATATATCATTGGATATGAGCAAACAGAAAAGCTAAATTGGGTGGTAGGTGTATCCATGTCTGCGAACGTGTTCATGGCGCCCATCTATGATTTGGCATTTAAAACAGCCATCGGCGCGACGAGTTTGACGATCATTGTCATGATCGGTGCTGTATTGCTGGCCCGCGGCATCGCACGTCCGATCAACAAACTTGCCGCTGCAGCCCAAGATGTCGAGGAAGATAAACCCTTCGCCCCAGAAGATATTTCTGATGTAATGTCCTTACGCGATGAGGTAGGGCATCTGGCCCGAGTCTTTAGCGACATGGTTTTGGCTTTGCGCGCTCGCATGGCAGAATTGCAGACCATCTACGAAATTGGCCATAAGATCAGTTCCAGTGTGGAACTCACCGATACGCTAAGCGACGTGATAAGTTCCTTGGGTAATGTGATTGATTTCGAGGCCGCTGAGATTTGCCTCTATGATGACAGAGATAAAAATCTCGAACTCTATGTGACCAATGTTGAAGTTATGAGCGATGACGAAACCGTCGAGAAGATCGACTACAGTCCCAAAAAGGATTACTTCCCGCTCTTGTTCACAGATTCTCATGGCTTGATGGTAGATAATATCGCTGAATTTGCGAATAAGAAATTGACCACCAAACGTTCGTGGGATGCCTTCGATCCTAAATCGTATTTAGGTGTTTCTTTGAGGAATAGGGGAAAGGTTGTTGGGACAATTGAGATGGTCAGCAGCCAGGAGAATGGATTTAGCGAAGATAACCGCCGGATTTTGGAAAGTATCTCTATCCAGGCCGCGGTTGCTATCAGTAATGCTCAAGAAGTCAAAGAGCGAGAACGTAGATTAGTGAACATGGAAATCGTTGTTGATAATACTCGTGTGGATGAAGAAATTTCCACAGTAACTAACACCGGTTTCTTCAAATCGCTAAGGATGAAAATTAGTGAGCGCGGATCCAAAAAAGGATAACCTTGGAGGAAAACATGCTTTCCGCACAGGAGAAAGTTCAGCTCTTGCGAAATGTTTCCTCTTTCCAAGATCTTGACGATAAAAAGTTGAATGTGTTAGCTGATCTTTGTAAAGAGAAGACTTTTTCAACGGGTGATATTGTCCTCAAGCAAGGAGAAAAGGGTGGCCACATATATATCGTCGTAGAAGGCAAGGTAGCTATCGAGAGAGAATTCAAAGATCGTTCCGACTCTGTTTCGATCATGTTTGTAACACCTTATGATTCTCTCGGGGAAATGTCATTGTTTTATGATGCCCCAAACTCTGTTACAGCAACTGCGATGGTAGATACACGAACCTTGTGGATGGAAAATGATGGTTTCATCGCATTCGCCAAAACTGACCCTGAACTTTTGGTTGAACTCTGTGAAGTTCTTAGTAAGCGTTTGTTCGAAGCCCATGCCAAGATTTCTGAGGTTACGAGTGAGCGAAAACCGGTTGAAATGCGCAAGTTATACGACAAATTAGATTTTTGAGCCGCGCGATTGTTTTGACATTTGATCGATGAAGAAGACCACATGTTCTCAATGAGGAAGGTTTAAAATGACTGATTTTTCTTCCCAAAATCCACTTCTAGAAACTGCCTGGCGTCGTTATGCAGTTCTGGATGCGAATGCCAATGCCGTGCAAAAACAATATATGCGCATGCGCCGCTTCATGGCGATATTAGGGGTGTTGGCAGTCCTTTTCGCGATTCTGGTCGATAATTATACCGGCGTAGTGCCTGATATCGTGGGGATCCTTCTGAGGGTTTTTCTCATTCTGACACCCATCGTGATTTCTGTGATTGCCGCTTTTTCAAATAGATTTCAACAGGGTCAAAAATACCTGTCTTATCGAGCAGCGGCAGAAGGTATACTGAAAGAGATCTACACCTACCGCACTTCGAATCAATTTTTGCCTAATCGGGATACCCAGCTTAGTAATCGGTTAGCCTCGATCCAGCGTGACTTATTCCGGGGCGCGGGGGGTGAATTGGTGCTCACCCAATTTAAAGGTGATGTGCCTCCCTACTATTACCCTGACGATGAGAGAAGCGATCCTGGGTTTACAGATCTTACTGGTGAACAATATTTAGTTTATCGCCTCGAAGATCAACTCAATTGGCATACCAAGAGAAACCTGGAATTACAGCGGGACCGCAAACTCATTCAGTGGTCGATTCTGGCATTTGGAGGAATAGGCGCTTTCTTGGCAGCCTGGGGAGGAAATCTGGCTGTATGGGTTGCTTTCACTGCTGCGATTGCCTCTGCACTAATTGGATGGGAAGAGCTGCGCGGCCTGGATATGAGGGTAGGGAACTACAGCCAGGTGATCTTAGAGCTAAACATCATTCGCGATTGGTGGTTGACCTTAAGGAAGATAGGAGCATCCCAAGAAGATTCGTTCCAGTTAGCGATCAAAACAGAAAAGGTTCTCTACGACCAGAACCTGGAGTGGGTTAGTGCCATGCGAAAGGCTTTGGCCGAGGCGGAAGGCGATGAGGCCGACTTAGTGGAGCACGCCATCGAAGAAGGACGTGAAGCAACCGCACAGATCCAGGAGAAACTATTCACTGAAGTCGAAGAATTGTACGATGAAGGCCTCAGTGAAGCAGTCGACCGAGTAGAAACAGTTATCGACGATGCGGCCGATTCCTTGCGTGATATGTTTACTGGCATTACAGCTATTGATGAAGACGAGCTAGATTTGCCGCCAGAAGAATCCTTTGAAACCTTTGAACCCGCAGCCGATATGGCCTTTGGGGAATCAGCCATTGTTGAAGACGAACTGGATATCCCACCTGAAGAATCTTTTGATACATTTGAAGCAACCGATGTTCAGGTTGATTCTGCGAGTGAGGAAGATGATTACGCTCCCCAGCCTGAAACAATGTCCGTAGAGAGCGCTGTAGACGCAGCCCTGGTCGAATCGGAGGCGATGGTGGATACCATGGTTTCAGATGAGGCTGATGTCTATGAGCCAGAGCCCGAACCCTTGACAGTTGACAGTGCAGTCGATGCCGCAATTTCCGAGTCATCGATATTCTCCAGTAGCAGTGAAGAAGGTGCTTCCGAAGCGTTTTCGGAAGCCAGTTTTGAAGCTGAGGAGTTTGTGGTCGATGAAAGTGGAGAAGACCTTGGTGAAGATATGAACGATGACTTCGATGACGAAGATTTTTCGGAGGGCGAAAGCGATGAAGACCTAGGGGATGATTTCGATGATGAAGACTTTGGCGAAGATGATGAATATGCTGAAGATGGAGAGTTCCTCGACGAAGACTTCGGTGAAGATGAGGAAGATGAATTTGGCGATGAAACAGATTTCGATGACGAAATCTGGGAAGATGAGGCCTAGTGCTCGATTTCGGTGAGGTGAAGATGATGAGCAAAATCGGCGATGCAATCAAGAACCTATGGAGCCCAGCGGAGGAAGAATCGGTGAGCAAATCAGAGAAAAATGCCCAGGAAACCCCAGTCGAAGAGGTTGAAAATAACGCTGAAGAAATTTCCCCAAAAGCCAAAAAAGCGGGCAAATCGGATGATACTGTCATATCGAAGGCAAAATCTGAATCCGCTATAGAGGATGCTGCGGTAAAGAGCGCAGTTTCTGCAGTGCAAAAATCGGTAACAACAGCAGTTGAAGAGGCTGTCCATGATGCCGTAGCAGAGGCCAAAGGCACCATGGTTGAAGCGATTGAGGAGATCATCGAAGAAGCCGAGATTGCCCCTGAAGCCTTACTAGCGGGTTCGCAGAAAGATGAATCTCGTGATGCCAAGCCTCATGCCTTCGTTGTGATGCCTTTCGGGAGGAAAGAAGGCTTTGATGGTACGATCATAGATTTCAATGTCATCTACCAAGACTTGATAAAACCTGCCTTGGAAGAGGCGGGTTTCGAGCCTTTCCGCGCTGACGAGGAGACCACCACGGGTGATATTCTCACAGATATGTTCCAGGAGCTATTGCTGGCAGATTTGGCAATCTGCGATTTGAGCATTGATAACGCCAACGTTTTTTACGAACTGGGCATCAGGCATGCCTTTCGGCAGCGTGGTATAGTACATATCCAATCGGGCCGCGCCTATATGCCTTTTGATATTTTCAATGTGCGCACGATCCCGTATCACACCACCGATGATGGTGTGCCCGATCCCGAATTCTTAGAAAAAGATATCCAGGCCATAGCGCGTGTGTGTCGCGATACTTGGGCATCCGATCAGGATGCAATCCACAGCCCGGTCTTCAACCTGCTCACAGGTCTGGAAGAGCCAGATCGCAAGACACTGCGCACGCCTCTAGCAACGGGATTCTGGCGAGAGTACAACGAATGGAAAGAGCGTGTCACCATCGCTCAGCGACAGAAACGCATGGGCGATATTATGCTGCTCACTGAAGAGATCAGCAACCCATTGATCAAAGAGGAAGCCATTGGTGAGGCTGGAAATGCCCTGCGAGGCATGGAAAGACATGAGTTAGCGTTGCAGCAATATCGCCAGGGGCTTGAACTGAACTCAAAGAATAATGAGTTCCGCCGTCAAGAAGCCTTCCATCTCAATCGATTAGGGCGCGTCGACGAAGCCATAGTAAAACTCGAAAATTTGCTGTCTGATGAACCTAGCGATACGGAAGCGATCTCCTATCTGGGGCGCATCTACAAGGATATGTGGACTGAGTCTTGGATGAATATTGAAGATGAAAAGACCCGCCTCCAGGAGGCTTTCGATGCCTCTCACTGGCTGGTCAAATCGATCCAGACTTACCTAAAGGGCTTCTATTACGACCTGAACGAATACTATCCAGGCATCAATGCCCTGACCCTTTCCATCATCCTTGATCATTTAGCTGAGCAATATGACGAGGGTGATGATCCTGACGTCCAGGCTGTTCAAAATATCTTACCTAATTTGAAAGGTACCCTGGAATTCGCTTTAGAGAAGTTAGCCCAAGACGAAGCCAGTGATTATTGGACTTTGGTTTCTTTAGCGGAATTAATGGTGATGACTGCCGAAGATGCCAAGTTCGTCAAACGGTCTTACAAGAAAGCGCTTACGGCTGCCAGGAAGAATATCTTCTTTTTGCAATCCTCGATCAGCCAATTGGGCATCCTTAAATCCCTGGCAATGCGACCTGAATTCGTGGATGTAGGAGTTCAGGTACTCCAAGATGAGATCCGCCGAATCCGCAAAGAAGCGCCAGTCGAAGAGCAACCCGAGGAAGAAGCGATCATTGAGGTCAAAGGCGAAGAATGGGTCATTCTGTTCACCGGGCACAAGATTGACAAAGAAGGTCAATCAGAAAAACGTTTCTTGCCAGAAATGGAGAAGGAAGCTCGGAAGCGCATCGATAAGGCCCTGGATAAATTCGATATTGGGGATGATGATCTGGGTGTTACAGCAGGTGCGGCTTGCGGTGGAGAAATCATCTTTGTCGAAGCTTGCCTGGACCGCGGCATGAAGGTCGATGTGCATTTGCCCTTCAGCGAGCCGCAATATATCAAGAAGAATGTCAGTTTTGCCGGTGATGAATGGGTAGAGCGTTTCTATAACATTCGCAACCACCCTGATGTACAAATTAGTTTCCAACTGGATCATGTCGGAAAAGTAAAACCTGGCGATGATTCTTATGAGCGCAACAACCGCTGGGCGTTATACTCATCTCTAATCCTGGGTGTCGACCGTGTGCGACTGATCGCATTGTGGGATGGGAAGGGTCAGGAAACCGATTTTGATGGATTACTCGTCAGCCATATGGTCGAAGAAATGCGTCATGTAGGCGGTTTTGTCGAACACCTCAACACCACTAAGTTCGATTACTGGCAAGCTGGGGGCAAAGTTGGAGAGGCGCTTGATAAATTGGCCTCTCTCGAGATCTAAGAGTTCTAATACCGAAAAAAAGCAGGCCACCAACTGGTGGCCTGCTTTTGATTAATTTACATCTCAATTCTCGGAAACCCAAAGATGGCGCCCTGGACCTTGGGAGTCAGGTAAACGCTCTGAGCCAGCGACATATATGTCCCTCGAACAAGGCTGTTTTCTTTGCGATATTCTTTAGCGTGTTCTTCTGACCAGAAGAAGACAGAATGCCTTCAAAATGCATCGATAATATTTGGATCTTCCAGCGTGCTGAAATCGACCGTCGGAACGAAAATCAGTGGCTTAACAGCTCGATCTGAAAACGAGAAATTCAGTTCGCTGTCGATCTCAACGCAAATCTCTTTTCCGCTTTTTGCGCATTCTGTCTGGATGGTAAAGGTCAGGAATTCGTTTCGGAGTTGCCCTTGCACGAAGGGTGTCGCAATCGCGTCGATGCCTCAAGCGGCGTAGACTTGTTCACCAGTACTGAAAGTGATGCGTTGCGGAGTTTTGTCTACTGTGACCGGGTAAGCCCAGTTCACAGCGCCATCTTCGTTACGAAAGAGGAATGTCAATTTCTTTTCCAACTCACCCAGAATAGAAATTACATGCACCAATTCCATATCCAGGCTTTGGGCAATTGTTTCAGGCGGAATTGGCTTTGCGAAGCGTGGCATCTCCCGGACAACGAAATCACGAACATTGTGATGGTCCGATGTCATAAACGCCAACGACCTGTCCGCTGCCCGAGCTCCTCGGGTAACTTCCTGCTGCCAGATCGGCCGTGGAATGCGCAGGAAAATTCGACCCAGGCCCATCAGTAAACTCTTATTCATAATCCTTCCTTTCACAAGATAACCCGGCAAACTCGTATGCGGTAAGCCCAGATCTATGGGTGAGAGTGGGCGGAGCAACCCCTCACTCATTTCTGAATCGATTTGATGGTTGCCACTTGACAAATCTATAAGAATTAGCTAATATTCCTTCTGTATTATATATGTATAATCCTATATAAGGGATGTCCATTATGTCATTAGAACATGCTATCCTCGGATTTCTCAGTTATCGGCCGTATTCGGGCTATGATTTGAAAAAGATCTTTGATACCTCAGTGCGACATTTCTGGACCGCAGACCAGAGCCAGATCTACCGCACTCTCAACCGTCTCACTGAGAGAGGTTGGGCGGAGGTGGAGAAGATCGAACAAGAGAGTCGCCCTGCCCGTAAAGAATACCATATCACTGATTCAGGGCGGGATGAGCTTCGTACCTGGCTAATCACTCCCCTTCCCTTTGGCGATCACCGGAATGCGCCCATGATCCAAGTATTCTTTGCTGGGCAACTATCCAATGCAGAAATCGTAGAGATGTATCAGCGTGTGGCTGAGTTCATGCGCATGGGCCTGCAGCAATACGACCAAATTCCCCAAGAAATGGAAGCCTATGCTGATTATGTGCAATCACCACGCGAATTCTTCTTTTGGATGCAGACGCTTGAAATTGGCAAGATGACTGCACGGACGAATTTGGAGTGGATCGAAGGCGTGATTGAGCAAATTCAAAAAGGCGAAATCCCAGACAAATGAGATGTGCCAGATTCACCACAGAGACACGGAGAACACTGAGATAGCCCCACGGCGTTTCCCGGATAGAAGAAAAAACTATTGCTCTCTGTGACTCCATGGTGACTTCAACTGATAATCCTCACAATCCGCTCAATCTGGAGAACGACTATGATCCGTCAACATCCCCTCAGACAAAGATTTCGTAAAGCCCTGGTCATTTTTGCTTTCCTCTCCTTTCCTGTGACGATGAACTTCCTTTCGCCATATGTGATCATCGATGGCGCTATGAACGGCGTTGTAAATGGCAGCCTGATCATGTTCGGGCTGATGTTCCTTTCATCCCTGTTACTGGGCCGTGCCTGGTGTGGATGGGTGTGCCCCGGTGGAGGGATCCAGGAGATCGCCGAACCTCTAAACGTGAAACCCGTACACGGGCGCAAGATCGACTGGATCAAATGGGCTATCTGGATTCCCTGGATCAGCATCATTGTGATGATGGCAATGCGCTCAGGAGGCTATTCCAGTATAGATTTCTTTTACCACACCGAGAATGGCATCTCCGTGGCCGGATCTCCGGATCGTCCGATTATGTTTGCCTACTTAATCTACTACATCGTGATTGGGTTGTTTGTCGGTCTGGCGATCTTCGCCGGACGGCGGGCAGGATGCCATAGCATCTGTTGGATGGCTCCATTTATGATCATTGGTCGCTGGATCCGCAATCGCTTCGGTTGGACGTCCCTGCGGTTGGCGGCGGATGCCTCAGCCTGTGCGGAGTGCAAGAAATGTACATCGATCTGCACCATGCTGTTGACAACTGCTCAAAATCGGCTATCCGATTTTCATTCTCTAGAGGTAAATAGTGTCTCTTCAATTATCAGTTGAACAAGTTTGGAAAGAAATGGAAAGTGATCTTTTTGCAATTCTCGGTATGGTAACTGCAATAGGCGAAGCGCGCACGGTTGGCATCGTGTATATCGTTCACGACCGCAAAATCTATATCTCTAGCAAGACAGAAGCATGGAAGGTGCGCCACGTTCAAAATAATCCCCATGTCTCGGTCACGGTCCCAATTGCCAAGCGTATTCCACTCCTGCCGTGGATAAAAATTCCCGCAGCAACGATCACATTTTCCGGGAAAGCGAACATCCTCGAGACTAGAGATTTGGATGATGATATCTTACACGCTCTATTTCGCGGTTTCGAAGATGATGATGAATTGATGGCAACCACATCAGTGATTGAAGTCGTACCACAAGGTGATTTTGTCACTTACGGTGTGGGCATCCCTCTGATGGAAATGCGTCACCCCGAGAAGGCGCGCGGCCGCGCTCCCGTGGCATAGGCTAGTGCACAACCGGCGCAGATGGCTTGAAAAATGTTGTCGTTCAAATTGATTGACGTTCACCCTCACCCTGACCTTAGCTGCGCTGCGGTCTGTCCCTCTCCCACTGGGAGAGGGGTTGGGGTGAGGGCGAGTCAGCACACTCAAACTTTCAGCACCGAAGCTGCACTAGCAATGGGTTAACGAGCGAGATCATCAGCGCTCATTTCTTAAACCCATTAAAATATGTCTGAACGCACAACATGATCAGTGAGTAGAAAAGAGAAAAACAATGCAGATCACAATTCTTAATGGAAACCCAGAAAAATCATCACTCGATACTTATCTCACTCGACTCCAATGGAGAATATGCCTTGAATACAATTCCAGAGCAATTTCATGATCTTGCAGATTGCCCAAAGGTAGCAGCACTGACGACAGTCATGCCTGATGGCCAGCCCCAAACAACCGCGGTGTGGTGTGATTTTGATGGAACTCATTTGCGCGTCAATACCATGCGCGAGTTTCGTAAAGAGAAAAACATGCGCCTCAATCCTAAGGTGACCTTGTTATGCTACGACCCTGGCGAGCATTTGCGCTACCTCGAAGTACGCGGTACCGTGGTCGAGATGAGTGAAGAAGGCGCCTTGGAACATCTCGATAATCTCTCTGAACGATACATTGGCAAATCGCCCTATTTTGGAGAATGTGTTCCTGAAGAATTCAATGAACGTGAAACCCCTGTCCTGTGCAAAATTCAACCCACTGATGTAGTGGCATTGGATTTTCGGAGTGAGGAGTGATCATGAGTATCTCCATTCCTGCATCTCACCATGACTTGCTCACCCGCCCCGTTCACGGAGTGTTGACCACGATGATGCCAGATGGTCAGCCACAATCTAGCCTGGTGTGGTGTGATTATGATGGCAAGTGTGCCTGCGTCAACACCACTTTGGAGCGTCAAAAAGGGTTGAATTTGGCTGCCAACCCCAAAGTCAACCTGCTGGTGATTGATCCAGATAACACTGCCCGCTATATCGAAATCCGCGGTAACGCGGAGCTGGTCACCGAAGGCGCGCTGGAACATTTGGATGCGATCACGCGACAGTACACTACTCACCCCCAGTATTATGGCTATGTCTTCCCCATCGAACGTCAAAACCAGGAGACACGCGTCATCGTACGCATTAAACCAACCCGAATTAATCTGGATGCCATCCACGCGTGAAATTTGATTCCGTTTACTGAATTGCTCTTGGCTGCTGATCCCTTTGTTAATTTCGAACAATATTATCGACCCCCTTGATATTTAGCGAATGATCTGTTGGGTCTTTACGAAATCCCGGGGTGATCCCCCAGATTTAGGGGTGAGGGGGGTGCTCTGCACCCAACTCACCCCTAAATCTGGATAGTCCCACTGCGATTCCCATAGACCCGATCTGTTCTCTCTTCCGATTCTTCGGGTTAGGAGTATCATAATGACGATTGTGAACAGCATTCATCTGGCTGGCATCGTTACGTTGGTTGGCGATCCTGAATCCTGTGTTGATGGCCATCGTCTATATGGCCTTAGCGCGGTTCGTGATTCCGCTCAAGGTGATGAAATATGTCCAGGGCGCAGGATTCAACATCGTCTACATTGTATTCTTCGCACACGATTACATCGGGGTTTCGTTGTTAATTACCTAATGTGCAAGTTATCTAATTTCCCCCGTCATGGCTACAGCCCCGCCTTACATGCACGCCAATAGCGTGGCGGGCGTGAGCCCTGACGTCATAGGTAAACTTTTGCCTAAGGCGAATAATCTCACCGAAAATTGATCCAGGTCCTTTGCTTCGCTACTGGTAAACATTTCAGTGTCATCGTGAGCGTCTTTTGAGACGAAGCGATCTCCCTCTTGGCGAGAAGATTGCTGCACTCAGCTCGCCAACGGCGCGCCTCGCTTTGCGCGCCTATGGCGGGTGGGGCATGACAGGAAATTAAAATACAATCCGGTGTCCACGTAGCTTCCCGAAAAAGCTGATTTATTTGGCAAATTCTGTTGAATAGCCTTGGTAAATATGCCATAATCTGACATATATAAATTATATACTCTGACAGGAAGTGACCCATGACTACCCCAGCTACTCGACTGATCACGCTCATCATGCTACTGCAGCGACAGCCAAACCAAAAGGCTTCAGATTTGGCCACCAAATTGGGTGTTTCCGTGCGAACACTGCATCGTTATTTTGGCATGCTAGAAGAGATGGGGATACCCATTTACACCGAGCGCGGGCCGCATGGTGGGTTTTCGCTCGTACGTGGTTACAAGCTGCCCCCATTGGTCTTCAATCCGGAAGAAGCCGTAGCAATCTACTTAGGCACAAGTCTGGTTGGCCAAATGTGGGGAAAACTATACGAGGAGGCTGCCATAGGGGCGATGTCCAAGTTAGACAATGTTTTGCCAGATGAGCAACGTCAAGAAATTGCCTGGGCGCAGCGCGCACTGATTGCCACCGGGATGCATCGCACTGATCCCAACGCGCTTGCGCCTTATTTGGAGAAGATCCGCCGAGGCGCGCGCCAGCATCATCAGGTTTGGATGACGTACCAGAGCAGTTCCAGCCCCGAGGGGATCAACCGTCAGGTTGATCCTTTTGCCCTGGTGCACCGTAATGGGTGGTGGTACCTGGTGGGGAATTGTCACCTGCGAGACGCGCTGCGTACCTTCCGAGTTGATCGAATTCAATACTTGGAGCTAACGGGAGAAAATTTCCATATGCCAGAGGATTTTGATATCCGTGAGTATCTCGATGCTGAATTCAAAGATCAGCCCATGGTGCGCGCAAAACTACGCTTTGTTTCGGATGCCGCTCATATCGTCAAGTCAAGTCTCTCCAATTGGGAGTCATTTTATGAGCGAACTGATGGAAGCATGGATGTAGAAGTTGCCGCGCCAGATTATTACTGGCTCGCCTCGATGGTGCTGGGTTTTGCCAATTGGGTCACTGTTATGGAACCGCTGGAACTCCGTGCGATGGTGAAAGAATGGGCATTGGAGACGGCTAAGTTATATCAAAATGATTCAAGTTAGAAAGGAATGAACATGAAACGCAAAGCTCTATGGATAATTCTGGGTGTGATTGCCCTTTTGATAGTCACCGTTGTAGGAGGGTTTTGGTATATGTCCGTACAACCGCTCTATAAACCCGGTATGGTCAGCGCTAAAGAGAATCTGAACGCTTCCCTTACGCCACCGGAGCAACCTGCAGATTCTGAAACCTGGCTGGTTGAGCCGGGAATAGAATTAGCAAATTTCTCCGAGGGAGAGGGACGCAATGTATTAGTGATCCATGGTGGGCCGGGGCAACCTTTTGTGCAACCCACCAGAGGACTATCACTTCTATCTAACGAATACAAATTTCATTACTACGCCCAAAGAGGCTGCGGTCAGTCCACGCGCCCCATTGATCGCTTCAATTCCCCCAACACGTACGAGAATATGCAAACCCTCGACCGCACCCTTGGGCTGGGCGCACAGATCGCCGATATCGAGCGCATTCGCCAAATCCTTGGTGATGAGAAGCTCATTCTGGCGGGTCACTCTTGGGGCGGCTTTCTGGCTTCGTTGTATGCGGCAGAATTCCCCGATCGAGTCGAAGCATTGGTACTCGTTTCCCCTGCAAATACACTGATCATGCCTCAACCTGAGGCCGAGAGCGACTTGTTTGCCAGTGTACGCGCCGAACTATCACCCGAGGAACAGATCGAATTTGATGTCTTCATGGAAGAATATTTCGACTTCGGGAACCTTTTCGAAAAATCAGAAGCTGACCTGATTGCATTGAATGAAAAATTTGGCGAATATTACATAGCGATTATGGATCCAGATCAACTCGAGGCAGCAGCCGAACTTCCAGAGCAGGACCAGCCCGGCGGGTGGATGGTTTGGGCGCAGTATGTCAGTATGGGACAGCGCCATGATTATAGCCAGGCCTTATCAGTAGTCGACGCTCCGGTGCTGGTTATTCACGGCTCTGATGATTTACAGAGTGAAACTGCCAGCCGGCTATACTCCGATGCATTTCCAAACGCTGAGTTCGTTGTCATCCAAAATACTTCTCACTTCGCCTTTGAAGAGCAGCCCGAACAGTTTGCTCAGGTTGTATCTACATTCTTAGATACCCTGAAATAACAGGAGAATCACAATGCCAAGACCCCACACAAAAGAACTGCTTTTATCAGAAAGCCATAAAGAACGCGAAAAGCTCGAAAAATTCCTCGCCACCCTGACCCCTGATCAGATGCTCCAATCTGACATCGTTGGAGAATGGTCTGTCAAGGATGTGCTGGCGCACCTGTATGAATGGGAGCAGATGGTTTTACGATGGCTGGCTGCTGGGCAGCAAGGTGAATCCCCTCAGGTTCCTGCCGAGGGGTATAAGTGGAACCAGCTTCCAGCGCTGAACGAAGAGATTTGTAAGAAACACCACCAGTGTTCGTTAGACGATATTCAGATGATGTGTGGGGAGTCTTATCTTCAAACCATGCAAACCATCAAGGAACTCTCCGAAGATACCCTATTCACATCAGGTTTGTATCCCTGGACGAATAAGAACACCCTGGCAGCGTATTTCACATCCTGCACCAGCAGTCACTACCGCTGGGCACTGAAAGAGATTCGCAAGGGAATGCGCAACCAAACTGGATAACAATAATAATTCAGGAGTTATTCGGATGATAAAACGCCACGTGTGAATAACGCAAAAGGAATGAAGCACGTGAGACCCATGGCGAAGACTACAACTAGATCAACAAAATTGAAAGGCGCGTCTGTTAGCAGAGGTTGCAACAAAATGAACACAATCAAGCCAACAAACAACATGCTTGCTACGAAGAGCAATCCCATTCCGCTGGTATAGCCAAGGGGCTTTTTCTGGAGCAGCAGCACACCCCCGGTGATAAATAATATTGAGAGGATGATATCTGCAATCAAAACACCCAATTCGGAAGCAGGCAACGCGATTTGATTTGTGCTCCCTTGAGCGATCATACCGATTGCTCTCACTGAGAATAGGATTCCAAAAAGGAGCAAGACCCAGCCAGAGAACTTTTCCGGTACTGCTCCTGCAAGTTTGGCTTGGACAGATTCTTGGTCGATATGCTTTAGTAAATTGACTATTATGATCGCACTCAGTAGGATCAGTGAGATAAAAACAAGAGATGGCCAATTGATTGGAATTCCCACCACATAGGCAATATAATTGTATATAACATACAGTAGTGCTCCTGGCCAGCAAAGCATCCCAATTAGCATATTGCGCTGCGTTAGCCACACTGAAACCAGCAAGATTGGCAAACCGATGACTACGTTGATCACATCATTGGCCAAGAAGGAATGGATCAGTTCTTTGGATGGGTAGATGCTGTGGGAAAATATCAGCCCTGCGAGGGACATCATCCCCATAAGAATCGCGACGACTATGGTCAAGACTCGGGCGAATCTAAGATCATGGAAATTGTTTGTTTCGATCATTCTAACTCCTAGGAAAAAACGCGATTTGGCCAGGATTTGGGGTCTCTGGGAAACGCCGTGGGACTATCCAGATTTAGGGGTGAGTGGGG
>CAYWIC010000083.1:0-3033 GCA_964458115.1 uncultured Anaerolineales bacterium
GATCACAATATGGCCATGAAACAAACTCTATCACTTACTACATAACCACTACCAAAATCTCAAATGAAACGATTTTCGATGAGTTATTATGACTCATCCAATGCAATCCACCCCTTCATAGAAGAAATCCAAGCCCTGATTGCCTACCGGGGGTTGGTGGTTCAGTTTGTCGCCCGTGCCATAAAAACGCGCTATAAACGCTCGATCTTGGGGGTACTCTGGACAATGCTCAATCCGCTACTGACTATGATCGTTCTCACAGTGGTTTTTTCTCAGCTCTTCCGCATTCAAATTGTGAATTTTCCGGTCTACGTACTCAGCGGTCAGTTAGTTTGGAATTTCTTCTCAGCAACAACCAGTGCGGCCATGGGGGAAATGCTTTGGAGTAGCGAATTGATAAAGCGCATCTACATGCCGAAAACAGTCTTTGCTGTGGCAGCCATCGGAACCGGAATGGTCAACTTCTTCTTCTCGTTGTTGCCGCTGCTGATTATCGCTCTTGTATTGAATGTGAGGTTCAGTCCGGCAATGGTTTCTTGGCTGCTGGCAATTCCTTTGTTAGCGTTGTTCTCCCTGGGCCTGGGGTTGCTGCTTTCGACTGCAACCGTCTATTTTGCGGATATGCTGCCGGTTTACAATGTGATTCTGACCATCTGGCTTTATGCCACGCCGATCATTTACCCTATTGCGATTGTGCCATCGCAATGGCAATGGATCTTCCGATTCAATCCAGTTTATTATTTTGTGAGTGCTTTTCGAGAGCCTTTGTTGCTAGGAAGTTTCCCAGGGTGGGATATCTGGCTCCCTGCAATTGGAATTGCCTTGGTGACTTTCTTGATCGGCGGCCTGGTTTTTACGGCCCGATCGAACGAATATGCATATCGTGTGTGAGCCACAAAATCCATCATAGAATCCTTTGAAAATATGAACACGATTCTGGTAGAAAATGTGTCCGTGCAATACCGCGTGCCACGCGAACAGCTCTCGGGGATCAAAGAGTATGCCATTCGTTGGTTGCAGAGGCGTTTGACCTATCGAAAGTTTTGGGCATTGAAGGATGTAGGTATCGAAGTTGGTGAAGGGGAGTTGTTTGGCATAATCGGCCGCAATGGCGCCGGGAAGAGCACTCTGCTCAAGGTGATGGCCCGGATTATAAAGCCAACTTCAGGAAGAGTAGTCACGCTTGGGAGAACCGCCCCCCTACTCGAGCTGGGAGCGGGCTTCCACCCTGAATTGACGGGTCGAGAGAATATCTTCTTGAATGGCGCATTATTAGGTCTATCCCATAAAGAGGTCGAGGATTGCTATGGTGAGATCACCTCTTTCGCAGAGATCGATGAGTTCATTGAAGCCCCGCTCCGGACCTATTCAACCGGGATGGTCGCTCGGCTCGGATTTGCCGTGGCAACCAGCATTCGACCAGATATTATGCTGGTCGACGAAGTGCTTTCGGTGGGGGATTCCCATTTTCAGGGGAAATGCCTAGAACGAATGCGTGCATTTCGGAAGCAGGGGACGACGATCGTGTTGGTAACACATAATATGAGCTGGGTAGAGACTCTATGCAAACGGGCGATCTGGTTGGAGGATGGAAAAGTAGCCGCAAACTGCGAATCATCAGTGGTCGTTGAGCAGTACTCTCAATCGTTAATCAATTCCGCTTGAATCCATGTCCCAAAAAGAGTGTGCGCAGAGGTTTCGCCCCTGTGCACACTCTTTTCTGGAGAGCTTCCCGATCTATGATGTGCGTTTATTAGCTTATTTGCATATATCCGATGATTACAGAGAGCCGCGTAGTGATATGCCGGTCAAACCCGGTCGCGCCTGATCCGCGCGTTGAAAAAACAGCGAGAGCCTTGTCTGCTGAAGCATATGATGTCCAAATCCTTTGCTGGGACCGCACTGGTGAATTTCTTGCGAAAGGAGTTGTAAATGGCATTCCCTGCCACCGTTTTTCTATCAGAGCACAATTTGGCACGGGAATAGGCAATTTCCCCGCCTTGCTGCGGTGGCAAGGGGCACTCTTGTGGTGGCTGATCTCTCACCGCCATGAATATGATCAAATCCACGCTTGCGATTTCGATACGGTTTTGCCAGCGCTTTTGGCAAAGGCATTATTTGGGAAGAACGTCGTTTACGATATTTACGATTTTTATGCTGACCACTTAAGGGCCACCCCTAGATGGATAAGACGTATTATCCGGGCGGTTGACTTGCGAGTGATGGTGCTTGTGGATGGCTTGATCGTATCCGATGAATCACGATGGAAACAGATGAGTGTCATTCCCCCCCAGAATAGCACGGTGATCTACAACACGCCCCAGGATGTCGCCCATCTAATAGAAATTAATAAACATCCTGACTCATCGATCAAGCTACGTCTGGTTTATGTGGGGCTATTGCAAGTGGAGCGCGGCCTATTGGATATCTTGACAATATTGACTGCTCAGCCCGAATGGCATTTGGACCTGGCGGGTTTCGGTGGTGATCAAGAGCAAATTGTTGCAAAGACATCTACCATGGCCAATGTGACCTGGCATGGCCGCATTCCTTATCAACAGACATTAGAATTGACCCAATCAGCCGATGTTGTGTTGGCGCTTTATGATCCGGCATTTGCTCATCACCGCTATGCCAGCCCTAACAAGCTGTTCGAGGCCTTGATGTTGAGCAAAGCCTTGATCGTGGCAGAAAATACTCGCATTGACCGCATCGTCGCTAAAGAACACTGTGGTTTGGTCGTCAAGTATGGGGATCTCACCGCGCTTTCTGAAGCATTGAGTACATTGCACGAAGATGAATCCCAACGCTTAGCGATGGGGGCCAATGGGCGTAGAGCCTATGAACTCCAATATAACTGGCCGCAGATGCACAACCGCCTACTACACCTTTACGCTCAACTAGAGTAGAACGCCTCAATCCAATAAACAAATTGACTACGTAGCCGGAAAGGGAATCTTCCGAAAAAGGGGTGTGGGCCGGGGGGGGGGGGGCCCCCCCCGCCCCCCCCATTTTGGGGTAATATAATGAAAT
>CAYWIC010000083.1:3043-22364 GCA_964458115.1 uncultured Anaerolineales bacterium
ATTCCACCCCTCCCCCGCACGGCCACTCTCCCAAACCGGGGGGGCGCGCGGGGGGGGGCCCCCCCCCGGCCCACACCCCTTTTTCGGGTAAATCTCTTCTAAGGTTGAGCAGTGACTCTGAAAAAAATTAAATTAATTTTCAATATCTAACTACCAAAACATGACCAAGATCATCCTCACAGCCAACACAGACTGGTTCCTCTATAACTTTCGTTATGCCTTGATCCACGATCTGCAAGAAAAAGGCTACGAGGTAGTTTTAGTCACTCCTCCTGGCAAATTCCACCAACGGTTTTTGCATGATGGATTCACCTGGATCCCTTGGAAACTTCAAAGGCGGAGTGTAAAGCCTTGGGTAGAGGTGTCCGCTTTCTTTCGACTTGCTCAGGTTTACCGCCATGAGCGTCCGGACATTATCCATCATCACACCATCAAGCCAGTGTTATACGGTTCATTGGCTGCACGCCTTAGGTCTACACCTGCAATCGTGAACTCAATTTCTGGGCGCGGTTATGTGTTTGCAGGCCATGACTTCCAGTCTCGTCTGATCCAAAAAATAATTCGACCCTTTTATCGAGTGGCTCTGCGGAAAGCCTCATCAATCGTAATCTTCGAGAATCAAGCTGATCTGGACTTTTTTATCGAGTCTGGTCTGGTATCGCCACAGCAGGCGTGCCTAATCGAAGGTGTGGGAGCTGACCCCGAACGCTATTCTCCTATCCCTGAACCAGCTGAGGGTCCTGTAATCATTATTATGGCCGCGCGCACCTTGTGGGATAAAGGAGTAGGCGTATTCGTAGAAGCAGCCCAAATTCTCATGCAGCAACTGCAAGTGCGTATGGTATTGGTAGGCGAACCAGACCCAGGTAACCCTAAGTCACTGAAGGAGCAAGCGCTCAAAGAATGGCATCGCCAGGGAATCATCGAGTGGTGGGGCTGGCAGCAGGATATGGAGCGCATCTTTCAGCATTGCCATATTGTTGCCCTACCGACCATGTATGGCGAAGGAGTCCCCAGGGCTCTGATCGAGGGTGCCGCTTGCGGTCGCCCGCTCGTGGCCACAGACGTGCCCGGCTGCCGGTCTGTGGTGAAGCATGAGTACAATGGTTTGCTGATTCCGCCCAATGACGCTAATGCCTTAGCCGAGGTGCTCGAACGGCTGGTTCAGGATCCCGCGCTACGAATAAGAATGGGCGCTGCCGGACGCCAAATCGTCCTAGAGAAGTTTACTCATACACAGATAAACCAACAAACCTTGCAAGTTTATCAGCATCTGCTGGATCCATTGAAATAGAGTAGAATCTCCACATTTGGATTAAGAAATTCTGGGGTAATCTTCCAGATTTAGGGGTGAGTGGGTTGTGAAGCAACCCACTCACCCCTAAATCTGGAAACCTCCATGAAGATTTCTATATGCTAATTCATTTCCTTGAAGCAAAGCTTCGAGTAAAAATATATGACTAATCAACCAAGTTTGCGCGACATAATTTTCGACCTGACTCACCGCTGGTACATCATCGCGGTTTGCTTTTTGGTGGGGGTGTCAATAGGATGGGGTGCCAGCAAGTTATTGCCCCCGGTATACCGAGCGGAGTTGGATCTGTACGTGGGCATCAACGCCTACCGGGGCCCGCGCGACCGCTATATTGTCCAGGTAGTGCAGGACGAGTTGCGCAAACTGGACGACTACAAGAACTGGCAGATGGAGCAGCTCAACAGCCTGGCCAAAACGGATGATTTCTTATTGGATACCCTTGGCCGGTTGCAGGCCGAGGATGAATATTGGTTGGATTCCTCTGTTGAGGAGCTTTTTATTCAACTGCGCGGTTCCTGGCGAAATGCAGGCCGCTGGCATCTGGCTGCTGAAGCTCCCAGCCCTGAGCTGGCGGTTCAGGCAGTTGTGACCTGGGCGCAGGTCATCGATGAGCGTATAAACACAGGCATTATCCATTCTCGAGAGCTTGTCGCCAGCGATGCTTCTTTAGTAGCAATAGCAGATGAGTTGATGGACCAGTTGGCGCGAATCCAGGCTCTATCGCAAGTCAAGCTGGATTTGGAAGCTGCCCGCCAAGGGTTAGAAGGTAGCGATTCCATTGATCCTTGGGGGATTTATGATCATTGGCGATTAATCTCTCAGGTCACTCGTGCTGCGGACTGGAACCCTGGCTGGAGTGCCATACTCGAAGCGTATCCTGCTCCTCTGGCAACTCCTGGTGAATATTTGCCCTGGCTGGATCGAGCCTTAGCAATGGTGGAAAGCGATCTAGAATTTTTGCCAGAACGCATCGAATATCTCGAAGATCAGCATCAAACGTTTTCTACGCAGTATGCTGAAGCAGCAGAAAAGAGTTTGGGGCTGGCGGCGGCCATGGATATAGAACTGTCAGATGAGGTATCTCCGCAGGTTGAAGATGTTCGCCCAGCGGGCACGTTGATGCTGGTGGGCGGGTTCCTGGCGGTACTTAGCTGGCTATTGGTTGGACTGGTGCGTTACTCGAACTGGGGAGAAGAATAGTGCGCATAGCCCAGATTTCCAAGGCCCAAAAGATTATTTGGGCCATTTTCCTGTTCACATTGCCGGTGACCAGTTTCCCATACTTCCCTGGTGGAGTTGGGGGTCGGACAGAAGTCCGACCGCTATCAATTTATCCTCTGATCATCCTGGTCATTCTGGTTACGCTGCCGCGCCTGTTCAGCAAGTCGATCCCACGAACTGTCTATCCCTTAGTGGCTTTTGTTATCGCTGCATTTGCAAGCACGGCCTTCGCATTTACGCAAGGCATTGACCCGGATATTGGGATTACAGTCTCCTCACGTGCCATTCGCATGTTGATTACCCTTGCGGTAGGCGCCGCGTATTATGTCACGGTTGTAGTCACGCCAAAAACCGAAGATGAGTTACGCTTTTCTCTCCGTTGGTTGTATGCTGGATTTATGATGGCATTGTTGTGGGGCACAATCCAAGTTGGCTATATCCTTTTCTATACGCCCGAGTTGTTTGATTTAATCGAATATTTGCAAGGTTTTATCTCTGTGCGGGGCTTATTCGAGACGCGGATCTCCGGAATGACATATGAGCCCAACTGGTTCGCTGAACAGATCACCTTTTTGCTGATGCCCTGGCTTTTCGCGGCAGTGATCTCAAGATACAGCGCCTTCCGTTGGCGCTGGCGCTGGTTGACGGTTGAGATGCTACTGCTGGTCTGGGCATCGGCGGTCATGATATACACATATTCACGCACAGGTTATGTCTTGTGGGGTTTGCAGTTAGTATTGGCGATATTATTCAGGCCGCGCAAATCTAGCGCGCATAGTAGAGGCAAATTGTGGGGATTGGTGACTAATCGCATCTTCCAGGTTGGGATTCTCTTGGTCGTGTTGGCAGCGGTGGTGTTTGTGGCGGGTTCGCGTAACCGCTATTTCTCGCGCCTTTGGAATTATTGGAGCGACGAGAATGCCGCCGGATCTTATATCCAGTACATCGCCGTTAGCCAGCGGATTGCTTACTGGGAAACAGCGTACCGCATCTATGAAGATTATCCCTGGCTGGGCATTGGCCTGGGCAATTACACCTTCTATTTCGAGGGTAAACTCTCAGATCGCCCCTTGTTCCCCACTCCCGAGTTGGTTTATAAATTCACACCCGCCGAGGGACGAAACCGGGTCGTTGTGCCTAAGAATATGTTCGTGAGGATCTTGGCTGAAACAGGGTTAGCAGGCACCGCGACTTTTCTGGCTTTTCTCGTGGCAGTATTTGGATGCACCATATATCTGTTTGTTGATTCGCGAGCCGAAGCGCGATATTTAGGCCAGGCTGGGCTCTTGGGCTTGGTTGTATTCATGGGGGTGGCATTTTCGGTGGATTCATTCGCCGTGCCCAATATGTGGGTTCTGTTTGGACTGGTGACAGCCAGCGCGCAAATCTATTCTCGACCTGCAAAAACGTCTGAAGGACCATGAGAAACAAATATGTAGTCTTGATCGTTGTGGGACTCCTTTACTTTGCCCTGATGGCATTCCCCAATTTCACCGGCGCAAAGGATATCAACATGCTGGCGATCTTCGAGAAAGATGAATTCGCCCAAATCAATCATGTGCTGCGCATGTTGACCCCTGGGGATTCTCTATACGACACTTTGCGGCATTTCTTTGTCTATTTGCACTATTTCTACGGGTACCCTTTCTATCTCCTATCGGCTATCATGGTCTTGCCTTATCGGCTGTTGGTAGGTGCCGATTGGGGGGGAGATATCGCCGTCATTGTGCTGCTGTTGCGGCAGTTGGTCAGCGTCCTTCCGATGGTGGTTTCCATCGCCTTGATGGTTGGTTTGCAAACGAAGAAAAGAACAACCGTTTGGGTTTTCGGCTTGTTTGTCTTCATGCTAGCGATACCGGCTGTGATCTTGAACAATTTTTGGTGGCACCCTGACAGTCTGGCAATCCTTCTGGTCGCGCTCACCTTTATATTTATCGATAAAGATGCTTTTAAGTTTGGAAAATTCTTCTTTATCGCCGCATTCATTTGCGGGATTGCCTTTAGCGTCAAATATGCTGGCGCGTTTTTCGTTTTGGCGATTCCTACATACCTGATTTGGGGAGTAGCAGCAAAAAAGGTGGATATTCGAAAGGCAGTATTCCTGGCTTTGGTCTTTGTGGTAGTGATGTTTGCCGGGTTGCTGATCTCGAATCCCTTGTTGTTATTGCCTCAAGAACGCGCTGAGATCATTGCCACCCAACAGCTTCAGTTGGTTCAGACCCGCATTGGGTATTACACTGTCAATTCGGACTGGAATTTGACAGCTGAAAAGGTCAACAGCATTGTCTGGCCTTACTATGCACAGTGGTTTACGCTGATCTTGTTGGTCATCGGCCTGGTGAAGGGGATTGCTGCGCCTCGTTCTCGCTTGACCAATGTCATGATCCTGATGTATGTGCTGCCGTATCTCCTCACTGTCGGCACATCCTCGATCCGGCCGCTCTACTTTTTGCCAGTGATCATCCCCTTAGCATCTAGTTTGGTGCACCTGTTCCCGGAAAAAATCTCGTTCAAAGCAAATGTTTGGAGGCAGACAAACCTTCAAAGCGCGCCCCAACTTCTTCTTCCAGTGATTTTGTTCATCCTGCTCTGCGTACAATTTGGCTTCTTCGTTCAAAAGGATATCGAAATCTATACCGATATCCTGTATCGTGAAGAGCGTTCCCAGAGCATCGCTTTCTATCAAGAAGTTGAAAACCTGCTTGCGGATCACGATCTTCAAGGGGAACAATTGAAGATCTACCGTGACCCAACCGCATATGTACCTCCCAAGCCAAATTATGAAATTCTGATGAAGTGGAAGTTAGCCTCCTACGATTATCTCAACCAACACCAACCCGATTTGCTTCTGCTGGAGATGGCTTATATTCTAGAATTCACCAAACCTGATGCTGTAGAAAACGCCGTTGACCCTGGTGACATGCTCGCCTGGCAGCATTTTTATGGGGATGCATCCCGAGAGAAATTGCCGGGATATTCGATTTTCTTTCAGAATGAGTATGGATTGGCGTTGATCCGTAGTGATCTTCTAAAGTAGTTCTTATCTTGGTACTATAAAATTGATGGCAGGAAATCGATAAGGAATCTATGAACCAGACTTGCATTGTAGTTCTCATTGTTTTAGTGCTCTTACTTTTTTGTTGTTGTTTATGTTTCATCGCCGTTGCGGGGATGGGATTGGCAGTACAATTCTTTGGTGAGGGTGATGTAACCTGGGATTTTGAAGTTGGCACACCTACGGAAACACCTATTGTGTTACGACCTACGTTGCAGCCAACTGAAACTCTTCAGAGCGCTCAGCCTACAGCTGAAAGCCAGACAGACTCAAATATGGGTTCTCCAAGAGTTGAGATTGTCGAAAACGCGTTTGTTCCTTTGGACACACTGCGCACACTCGAAGAGGCTGTTATCCCCCCTAATAATCTCATCGACCTGGCCGAACGCCTTCAGGGTAGAGAAAATATCCCCGAAACAGTAGCTGCCCCAATAGTGCCGTTACGGGTTGGGGACAAAGACGTTATGTGGGTGACCAATGTGGACACCAACGAGAACTCGCAAATTAATGTTACGCTGCAATATGTCACTGAGCATGTCTACTTCTGGATCGAAGATGGTATCCCCTTCGATGAGGATGATGTGGCAAAGTTGGTTGAAACGTTCGAGGCGGAGATCTACCCCACCAACCGGGAATTCTTTGGCAGTGAGTGGTCCCCAGGAGTCGATGGAGACCCACACCTCTACATTATCTATGCTGACGATCTGGGATTTGGCCTGGCAGGGTACTTTTCCTCTGCAGATGAGAATCATCCTCTTGCACATGAGTATTCTAATGCCCACGAGGCTTTTGTGCTCAATGCAGACAACCTGCGGCTCTCTGGCGATTTCACTTTGGGGGTGCTGGCGCATGAATTCCAGCATATGATCCACTGGTATCGGGACCGAAATGAGTCGTCCTGGCTCAATGAAGGATTTTCTGAACTGGCGGCCTTCATCAATGGCTATGATGTCGGCGGATTCGATTATCTATACACCAGTGAACCGGATATGCAGCTCAATGATTGGCCCAATGACTCAAGCGCCACGACACCCCATTATGGGGCAGCATTTCTCTTTGTCAACTATTTCTTAAATCGATTTGGGGAAGATGTCACTAAATCCTTGGTTGCGCATCCGGAAAATGGGATGTCCAGCGTCGACGCGGTGTTGGATGAGATAGATATCACCGACCCCCTTACGGGTGAAGACATCCAGGCTGACGATGTATTCTTAGATTGGGTGATCGCCTCGTATCTTCAAGATGATGCCGTTGCCGATGGTCGCTACACGTACCAGAATTATCCCAATGCGCCCTCACCTTCTGTCTTCGAGAGTATTTATACCTGCCCTTCCGATACTCTGACCAGGGATTTGGATCAGTATGGTGTCGATTCCATTCGCATAGCCTGTCCTGGTAGCTACAATCTGCTCTTCGAAGGTTCTATCCCCGTTGGCGTGCTTCCCATGGATGCCTACTCTGGTGAGTATGCCTTTTGGTCGAATAAGGGCGACGAATCGGATATGACCCTGACCCGCAGCTTCGACTTCAGTGATCACGAAGGCCCACTCACTCTGATGTACTGGACCTGGTACGATCTCGAAGAGGATTATGATTATCTCTATCTCGAGGTTTCCTTGGATGGTCAGAACTGGCAAATTCTCACTACGCCCTCGGGTACGCCTGAAGATCCCTCAGGGAATAGTTATGGCTGGGGATATAATGGCCTCTCAGGAGGCGATGGAAGCTGGATTCAAGAGAAAGTGGATATTTCCCAGTACAGCGGTCAGCAGGTTCAGATACGATTCGAGTATATTACTGATGCAGCTGTCAATGGGGAAGGGCTTTTGCTTGATGATATTGCTATCCCCGAGGTGGACTATTTTTCTGACTTCGAAGTGGATTCTGGGGGATGGGATGCAGCTGGCTTTGTCCGTATCCGCAATGTTCTACCTCAGACCTTCAGGCTTGCCTTGCTAAAAATGGGAGATACCACCGAAGTCGAATTCATAGAACTGAGTCCAGACAATGTGGCTAATATCCCGCTCGAGATTGGTGAAGATGCTGATGAGGTGATCTTGGTGGTCACAGGCACTACCCGCTACACCCGCCAAAAAGCAGCCTACCGTTTTGAGATCACGCAGTAAAAAGACAGGTCTCATATCAAGGAGGCTTGCCGATGATAAGAAAATCCCGGAAACTTTGAAGTTTCCGGGATTTTTGGACTCACTATGGTTTTCGTAATGCGGCTAATTGTTGCTCAAGTTCAGCCCTGCGGGTTTCGGCCGCTGACTGTACCTCTTGCTGAAGGGTTTGGACCCGGGTCTGGAGCTGCGTGCGCAATTGATCGCCTGATGAGGGGGTGAGGAGAAGCGCAATGGTTGCACCGATGATGCCGCCAACGGCAAACCCAAAAAGAAAATTCATTGCCCGCTTCATATGTGTCTCCTTTTTTCGGCTCTCAGGAAAGTTTGCGACGTTTCCTAGAGAACCATAGCTTTAGTTGTTTTGCAGATGATATTATAATTTACAATTAACGATGAAACCAGACAGGGAAGGCCTGAAATAAAAACGTAGCAATTTCTCTCCCTGCGCATTGATTTCAGAACTAACCGTTGGTACGAAAATTCTTAGGAGAAATAAATGCATCATCCATTTGCTTCTGTTCCTTCGGATAGACGAGGGCGATATTTCTGGCCTCTAGTTGTGTTGGCAGTGCTTACCATGGTGATATTGAGTCTGGTTGGCGCGCCGCTGACCACAGCCGCCGCACCAGCTGGTATCATCTCCTTTGAATTTGCAGGCAATGTATCCCAAGCCGAGAAGATCTTGGCTAGTTGGGATGCGGATGCCAGCCAGCGCGCTGCCTTTGTGCAAGGATTGGATTTTCTATTCATTCCATTATACTCCGGCGCGATTGCCTTTGGATGCCTCATGGCTTCTAGTGTGCTTCGTACTATGGGCCGGGCAATGGCATCATTAGGAGAGACTTTGGCATGGCTTGTGTTTTTGGCTGGCTTGTTGGATATCATCGAAAATGTCGCCTTGATCGTCATGTTGTTTAACGTTCCAGCCAACCCCTGGCCGCAGGTGGCCTTCTGGTGTGCGGCTCCAAAATTCGCTTTTGTGGCTGTGGGCATTCTATATACATTGCTAGGTGGACTCGTCTACATCTTTACACGGAGAAAATAATCCGATAGCAGGCCATTTCTAAGCTTATGGACACTCAACCGGTGCGTGTATCATCCCAAAAACCAAAGAACGATATACTTGTCCGTCTGGTATATGGCCTGCTCGCGGCATTGCTTTTTGCGTTCGCGGGCACATTGGGTGCTTTAGCCGGTTATCAAGAAGGAAAGCAACAGCTCGCCGGAAGACAGGTTGGCAGTGATATCGATCTCGTTCAAGAACAGTTCGATCTCGGGGTTCAGGACTACGAGGCTGGGCGATATGATTTTGCCAGGCAGCGCTTTGAGTATGTGATCGCCTTCGCCCCGGATGATTACCCTCTGGCCTGGAGCCTGCTCGGGGAAATCTTAGCGATCCAAAATGCAACAGCGACCTTCACATCTGTCCCAGCAACCCAGACTGCTACCCCTACGATTACCATCACCCCTACCCGAGATCTCAGCGGAGTCGATTCGATTTTCAACCGTGCCCAAACGTTATTAGCGGCCCGCGATTGGGATGCCGCCATCGAAGCCTTGGTCGTTTTGCGGGATGAAGAGTTGTATTATCGGGTCGTAGAAGTAGATGATTCGCTTTTTGCAGCCCTTCGCAATCGCGGTGAACAGAAGATCTTGATTTTAGGTGATCTCGAGGGTGGCATCTACGATCTCACCCTGGCGGAGAAGTTTGGGCCCCTGGATTATCAAGCAACCGTTTACCGGGATTGGGCCAGGCTTTATCTCTCTGCTGTGGGATATTGGGAAGCATATCCAGAGCAGGCTGTGAAATATTTTGGTCAGATCGCGGCCGCGCTGCCGGGCTTGCGTGATGGTTCCGGTTGGACTGCATTAGAACGTTATCGTCTGTCATTGATTCACTATGGCGACCAGTTAGCATCTGAAGATCAATGGTGTCAGGCACAGTCTCAATACGAATTAGCTCTTGCCATTCGCCAGCTCGAGGATGTCGCCCTGACATTGACTCAGGCAGCCTATATTTGTTCTCCCCCAACCTGGACCTTTACACCCTCTCCAGCTCCCTCGGGCACGGCGACCATTACCAACACGCCCACCATCGGACCATCGCCAACGTCCACGCCATCCCCAACGGCTTCCTCAGTTCTGCCATCAGCGACATTCACTGCGGGACCAGGTAATTCCCCAACACCCACGGATACATCGCTGGTTGCCAGCGATACTCCATCTCCACTTCCTACTGAGACATACACTTCAATACCTTCTCCTACAGAAACGAATACATCCATACCCACCGCAACGGATACGAATACTCCACTTCCATCACCAACGAATTCTGATGTGCCGACACCCACTGACACACCTTCGTCAGTCCCAACGGAGACTTCTACACCCTAAGATGTGGAGCCGAAAAAAATGAAATCTGAAGCAAAAAAGCCAAAGAAAAAGCGAAGCTGGTTGATCCAGGGTTGTGTGCTGGGGATCTTCTTCTTGGTTGTCATGGCTTTCGTTGGCGGGACGTTATATGCAGTCACTCGCGAAATGGTGCTGGCCCAGGCCCCTCCACCAGCAGATACACCTCTGCCAGGGTTTTCACTTCTACAACCCTCAGAGACCACCGAAGGGGATCCATCTCCTACATTGGAGCCAGATCAGCCCACCCAAATACCTACCCCATTGAGCACTCCCTTACCCGAATCTACCCTCACGCCCTGGGATGGCAATGAACGCGTCACCGCTTTGATTATGGGGGTGGATTACCGAGATTGGATTGCTGGAGAAGGTTCAGCTAGATCCGATACCATGATGTTATTGACCCTGGACCCGGTCACAAAAACCGCCGGAATGCTTTCGGTGCCGCGTGACCTCTGGGTGGGGATCCCCGGGTACATTCATGCCAAGATCAATACCGCCCACGCTGTTGGGGGTCCAAGCCTGGCTGTGCAGACAGTTGAGTTGGTTATCGGAGTTCCCATAAACTATTACGCTGTGGTTGACTTCAGTGCCTTTGTGCGCTTCATCGATGAATTGGGCGGCGTGAAACTGGATATCCCTTATGAGATCGAAGTCGATCCCATTGGAGATGACAATAAGATCATCCGGCCTGGTGTTCAAACGCTGCCCGGAGATCTCGCCCTGGCCTACGCACGCAATCGCAGCACGGGCGATGGCGACTTTGGCCGCGCCCGGCGTCAACAGCAGGTCATCCTGGGGATCCGCGACCGCATCATCAATTTGGAGATGTTGCCAACTCTGATTGAAAAAGCCCCCCGGCTTTTCCAGGAACTTGTCTCTGGGGTCAACACCAATATGCAGTTGGATGAAGCCATTAAGTTGGCAGTGTTGGCAGCCCAAGTCCCAGATGGGGCTATCGTGCACGATGTCATCGATACCCGGCATGTAGCGTTTGGCTGGTCCCCAGACGAGTTGAGTGTCCTGGTCCCATACCCCGACAAAATTCGCGTGCTGCGTGATGAAATCTTTGCCACTTCTGGCTCTATCGCTCCACTTGCGCCAGGAAGCAATCAGGAACGTATGGCTTTGGAAGCGGCCAGCATTTCAGTGCAAAATGGCAGCGGGGACCCGAACATCGCCCAGCGGACGGCTAATTATCTGACATCCCAGGGAGCCCAGGTCATTGAAGTTCGTCAAGCCAGTGAATCCCGGTCAAACACCCTAGTGATTGATCACATTGGTCGTCCTTACACCGTCCAGTACCTGGTTTCATTGCTTGGAGTTCAAGCGCGTTATCTCTCTTATCAGTATGATCCCGCGCACCCCTATGATATTGAAATCATCATCGGGAATGATTGGCCTACAACATTTAATTTGCCTTAAAATGTGTGCATTATGATTGATCCAAATTATCCTCTCATTGATTTGCACCGCCATCTCGATGGCAGCGTCCGTCTAGAAACGATCCTCGATTTAGGGCGTCAGCACAACCTGCCTCTGCCTGCTTGGGATGTGGAAGGTTTACGCCCACACGTGCAAATTACTGAACCACAGCCTGGCGTGATGGCCTTTCTTGAAAAATTCGAGTGGATGGTCGGCATATTAGTAGATTATGAGGCTTGCCGTCGGATTGCGTACGAAAATGTAGCAGATGCACTTGATGAAGGCATTGATTACGTTGAGCTGCGCTTCAGTCCTTGGTTCATGGCCCAACCTCATGAGCTTGACCCCGTAGGCGTCGTGGAAGCGGTGGTTGCGGGAGTTCAACAGGGACGAAAAGATTACGACATCAAGGTCAATCTGATTGGTATCATCAGCCGCACCTATGGCACGGAAGCTGGCAAACACGAATTAGATGCCCTGCTAACCCAAATAGATCATATCGTTGCCCTCGACTTGGCAGGGGATGAAGCCAATTTCCCTGGGAAACTTTTTGTTGAGCATATTCATCATGCTCGTAATGCCGGTTGGCAGATTACTGCACATGCTGGTGAATCTGCCGGACCAGAGAGTATTTGGCAGGCTGTGGATGGATTGGGCGCGGTGCGCATCGGCCATGGGGTCAGCGCTATCCATGATCCTGCATTGATGGATTATCTTGCTGAGAAGCGTATCGGGATCGAAGCCAATCTGACCAGCAATGTGCAAACCATGACTGTGCCAGATTTAGCCAGCCATCCCATGAAGGCCTTCTTGGAACATGGTTTACTGGCCACACTCAACACCGATGACCCTGGCATCAGCGCCATTGACTTGCCCTTTGAATACGAAATCGCCGCACCCGGCGCGGGACTCTCAGTGGAGCAAATCCACCAAGCACAGCGCAACGCCCTCGAAATCGCCTTCCTCTCCGATGAAGAGAAAGCCGATCTAAAATCAAAGAAAGAGCCGAAAAACTAGGAAGTGGGAATGGCTATGCTATTCCCACTTCCTAGTTTTTCGATATAATACTATTACCGCCTGGATCGCCTGGCGCGACCGGGACGGAATACTGCAAACTGATCACTTTTCACTGCATCAGGCCCCTACCTGAAAGGAGGGTACCTTGTCCACACTACCTGTTGATTCCCCGCAAACACGTAAAAAAATAACTACGCGTTCCTTTCGCTTGAAGAAACAACGCGGCGAGCCGATCACGATGCTGACGGCTTATGATTACCCCACTGCCCTGGCAATTGACCAAGCTGAGATTGATTCTATCTTGGTGGGCGATTCCCTTGGGATGGTGGTGTTGGGGTATGAAAACACACTCCCCGTCACCATGGAGGATATGCTGCATCATTGTCGGGCTGTAGCCCGCGGCGCCCACTATGCGCTGTTGATCGGCGATATGCCCTTCATGTCGTACCAGGCTGATGTGCCCGACGCGGTGCGCAACGCTGGCCGATTCCTGCAAGAAGCGGGGATGGACGCTGTCAAGCTCGAGGGGGGGCGCGAGCGAGTGGATGCAATCCGTGCCATTGTTGGGGCTGGCATCCCTGTTATGGGCCACCTGGGCCTCACCCCGCAGAGCGTCAACCAGTTTGGCGGTTTCCGCGCTCAGGGGCAAACGGCGATGGCAGCGAAAACGCTGCTTGAAGATGCGCTTTTACTCCAGGAAGCTGGTTGCTTCAGCATGGTATTGGAATCTGTGCCAAACGCTCTGGCACAGCTGCTCTCTCAACGATTAGAGATCCCCACCATTGGCATCGGTGCAGGCATAGGCTGTGACGGTCAAGTGCTGGTCACGCATGATTTATTGGGTCTCTTCGAGCGTTTCACACCTCGATTTGTCAAGCGCTACGCCAACTTGCATGAAGAAATGAGCAAGGCATTCTCAGCTTACAAAAATGATGTAGTAACCAAATCCTTCCCAGCTGAAGAACATACTTTCACCATGAAAGATGACCAGTGGGATGCATTACTGGATGAGCTTGGAGAACAAACGTGAACCGTTCAAACGTCCGACGTTCTGATGTTCTCATTGTGGGGACGGGCGCCATGGCAAATCTTTTCGGGGCGCGTTTGGCTGCTGTTGGCATAAAGATCACCATGTTGGGAACCTGGCCAGAAGGTTTGGCTGCTTTGCAGCGGGATGGCATTCAGTTGGTAAATGGTCAGGGGGGTGAAAAGAAGTTTCCCGTCAATGCAATCAAAGACCCCAGGGATTGCGCAGGGGTTTCGTACGCTTTAGTGCTGGTCAAAGCCTGGCAGACGGAGCGAGCCGCAGCTCAATTAGCAGAATGTCTCGTGCCAGATGGGGTCGCCCTGAGTTTACAGAATGGACTGGGAAATAAAGAGATTCTTTCGAAATATTTGGGAGCTGAACGCGCGGGACTAGGAGTCACCACTACTGGGGCAACCCTGCTTGGGCCAGGCCGTGTGCGCCCTGGTGGGGAAGGTGTGATATCTTTGGGAGCACATCCCCGCCTCGGGCCATTGTCAAACCTTCTAGAGCAGGCGGGTTTTCACATCGAGATTACCTCCGACCTGGAAGCATTGATTTGGGGCAAGCTGGTCATCAACGCTGCTATCAACCCGCTGACAGCCCTATTGCGTATCCCGAATGGGGAGTTGCTGGCGCGACCATCGGCGCGAGCGCTCATGACCAAAACGGCCTGTGAGGTGTTCGATGTGGCTTCAGCGCAGGGGGTGCGGCTGCCATTCGATGCCCCGGTATCTGCCGCGGAAGATGTAGCCCGCCGCACAGCCGCCAACCGCTCATCGATGCTTCAAGATGTCAACCGCGGCGCTCCAACCGAAATTGACGCCATTTGTGGAGCGGTCGTAAAAACGGGTCAAAAATTCAACATCGATACACCAGTGAACCGCAGTTTATGGCGGTTGGTGAAGTCGATAACCACCGGGAACACTCAATAACTTATGAACACAGTAAAAACATTCTCTGAATTACGCGCTGCGCGCCTCGAACTCCCTGAACCCGTGGGTATCGTGCCCACTATGGGATATTTGCATGAAGGGCATCTCTCGCTGGCCGAACGCGCCCGTGAAGAATGTGCTTCGGTAGTTGCGACGATCTTCGTCAACCCCACTCAATTTGCGCCAGAAGAAGATCTAGATTCGTACCCGCGCGATTTGGATAGGGATCTGGCACTCCTGAACGATGTGGGAGTAGATCTCGTTTGGATGCCAACGCCTGAGGTGATGTATCAAAAAAACTATCAAACCTGGGTCACCGTCGATGGCTTGACGGACGTGCTCGAAGGCGCCAGCCGCCCGACACATTTCCAGGGCGTCACTACGGTAGTGGCCAAGCTCTTCAATGGTGTGCAGCCACAAAAGGCCTATTTTGGACAGAAAGATGCCCAACAGGCTGTGGTTATCCAGCGCATGGTACAGGACCTCAACTTCCCTCTTGATGTCGTCGTTTGTCCAATCGTGCGCGAACCCGACGGTTTGGCAATGTCAAGCCGCAACTTGTACTTGAACCCCCAGCAGCGTCAGGCTGCCACAGTGCTTTATCGCGCCCTGACCGCTGCAAAAGAGGCCTTCTTTGCCGGTGTGCGTCAGGCAGAGAAGCTGAGGACGATCGTCACCGAAACAGTTAACTCCGAGCCACTGGCCCAACTCGAATATATCTCCTGCGCCCACCCCAAGACGTTGTTAGAACTCGAGGGCGAAATTGATGGAGCTTTGCTTTCTATGACGGTTAGGGTTGGGAAGACGCGCTTAATTGATAATATGGTGATTGGAGATTAGAAATTAGAAGTTGGAGATTGGATATTGGGGAAATGGCTGCCAATATCTAACCTCTAACATCCAATCTATACTTTTTTACTCTCAACCTCGATTGGAAAATTATGCTGCTAACTATCGATATCGGCAACACCAACATCACCTTGGGCCTTTACGATGGGGAATCCCTCGGCCCGCGCTGGCGGCTGGCGACTAATCATGAGCGCATGCCTGATGAATATGGTCTGCAGATTGTAGGCCTGCTCGAGCATGGGCATTGTGCGCCAGACAAAATTACGGGCATATGCCTGGCCTCGGTTGTGCCGCCGCTTACAGCTAAAATCACCCAAGCCTGCCGAGATTACCTGCACAATGATCCCTTGGTCGTGGACGCGGGAGTCAAGACCGGCGTGCGGATTCTTTATGAGAACCCCCGTGCTGTCGGCGCGGACAGGATTGTCGATGCGGCCGCAGTGCAGAAGCTGTACGGTGGTCCGGCGTGTGTGGTCGACTTTGGCACTGGCACAACCTTCGATGCCATTTCTTCTGAGGGTGATTACCTTGGTGGAGCAATTGCCCCAGGCATTGGCATCGCTGCCGAGGCGCTCTTCACGCGCGCCGCCAAACTGCCGCGTGTGGACCTGGACCGTCCTCCCACAGCAATTGGTCGCAATACGACCCATGCTATGCAATCGGGTTTGCTCTTTGGGTACGTAGGTTTGGTCGAGGGTATGGTGGTGCGCTTTCGGAGAGAACTTGGCCCTGAGATGAAGACCATTGCTACGGGGGGGCTGGCGGAGATTGTCGCCCGTGAAACCGAGGTGATCGATATCATCGCTCCATGGTTGACACTGGATGGCCTGCGCATTGTGTGGGAGTTGAATCAGTAATCAGTAGCCAGTTACGAATTTTTGGAAACTGGTCACTGGTTACTTGCTACAGGATACTTTCCTTGCCAATGTCAGATTCCGACTACTTTTTCGAACTTCAAACGCAAACCAATTGGGGGCGAGTATTGGCCCGATTTGTTGACTGGTGTCAACCTCAGCGAGGTTGGCAAACCCTTGATGTCGGAACTGGACCCGGGCTGTTGCCTGCCTTGCTGGCTCAGAGAGGCTGCCGCTCTTTTGGAGCGGATCTTGATCCAGAGATGTTCAAACCAAATGTACTACATCCTGAAGTGGCCATAGCGAATAGCTTGGATTTACCATTTTCCACCCAATCCTTTGACCTGGTGACTGCCAGCAACCTGCTCTTCTTACTATCCGAGCCGCTGGGTGCCCTGAATGAGATGACACGTGTTCTCAAGCCTGATGGACAGATTGCCCTACTCAACCCTTCCGAGAATCTTAGTGTGGCTTCTGCCACGGTATTTGCAGATCAACGCGGCTTGGATGGGTTCGCCCGGGAGACACTGATCAATTGGGCTGTTCGCGCTGAAAGTCATCACCGCTGGACAGAATCTCAGATTCAAGAAATGTTCGCAATCGTGGGATTAGATCTCATCAGAACTACGATAGCTGTCGGCCCAGGATTTGCGCAATTCGCGTGTGGAAACTCTAAAAATGGATAAAAACACGCATAGACGATAGTCAATAGGACGATATAAAATACTCGAATAGTTCGAGTCAATCGTTCCCGTATGTGATCTTTTGATCACCAAGCATGAACTTCAATGGATGGTTTCTAAATAGTGCACACTCCCAAATTTCCAAACCGCATACCTAAATCCCCCTCTGTAGGTGAAAAAGCATCCTTCACTCGCACGCTGACTGAGGGAGATGTCTCCCTTTTTATCGGCGCTACCTGGGATGTCAATCCCTACCACACGGATGAAATCTTTGCTCAGCAAACTACTTTTGCGAAACGCATCGTCCCAGGGTTGCTGACCGCCAGCCTCTTGACTCACCTGGGCGGTCTGTGGGCTTTCCTAGCGAACAGAATGACCTTCGAATTTTTAGCTCCAGTTTATATTGGCGATACCATCACAGCTGAAGCTGAGGTGATCGAAGCCGATGAAACGCGCGGCTGGGTGCGCCTGGGCTGCCGCTGCATCAACCAGACAGGCGAACAAGTCTTGCAGGCCGATGTGACCGGATTCCCAGGCCAGTTTGAGGGGTGAAAACGCCCAAGATCATTCTGAAACCTATCAGCGCTGAACAGTCTCTCCATTTGCGGCGGGATGTACTGCTCCCCGGGGAATCACTCTCCGCTGCCATCAGTCCGGCGGATGACAAACCTGAAGCCTATCATGCAGGTGCATTTGTTGAAGATGAGTTGGTGGGGGTAGCAACAGTTTATGTGGACCCATCGCCCGATGGGCAGCATCCTGATGCTTGGCGCTTGCGAGGTATGGCTGTGCGCGATGATCTGCGCGGTCACGGGATTGGCAGACTGTTACTGACCAACTGCATCGACCATATCAACATCCAAGGGGGTATGTACTTGTGGTGCAACGCTCGTACCTCGGTTTTGGGCTTTTATCGCAAGATGGGCTTCGAGACTGTAGGGGATCAATTCAGCAAACCAAAGACTGGCCCCCATTATGTCATGGTGAGAAGGATGCCGTTGACAGTGAGATGAGCGTACGTTACTATCACCACCAACTGTCCACCGACCACATTCAATTGTTCACTAAATCATGTTCTCTTTCATCTCCAAATTCCTACCCCTCTTTATCTACCCTCTCGGACTGACCTGGATCCTACTGGTCGTAGCCTTAGTGCTGCGTAAGAAACCTACCTGGCAGAAAACCGCCATTATCCTGGCTATTGCCGCGATCTGGATTGGCGGCAACACCTGGGTTGCCGATTCTCTAGCGCGCTACCTGGAGTGGCAGTATCTACCACCACAAGAATTTCCCGAAGTCGAAGTGATAGTGATCCTCTCGGGGGGTACGGCTGCGCCCATTTATCCCCGCAGCACCGTCGAAGTTGGCGGTGCGGGAGATAGGGTGATCTATGGGTCGCATCTATACCATCAAGGAGTCGCCCCAAACATCTTGCTCTCGGGCGGCCAGGTCCCTTATTTCGGAGAGAGTTACCCTGAATCCCAGCTGATGGCAGAATTGTTGAACATGTTAGGGGTGCCAGATGAAGCCATTTGGCAGGAAAGCCTCTCTCGCAATACTTATGAGAACGCTCTTTACAGCTATGACTATTTGCAAGAGAAAGGCATCGATCGGATTGTCCTAGTTACCTCAGCGTTTCACATGCCCCGCTCGGTGATGCTTTTCGAAACGCAGGGCTTTGATGTCATCCCCGCGCCAACGGATTACCACATCACCCAAGAGAGTTGGGCGCGCATCTGGGAGCCAAATTTACTCACGCAGCTGTACAATTTCTTCCCATCGGCATCCAACTTGAGCAGCACTACCCATTCGTTGAAAGAGTATCTCGGGTTGCTTTACTACCGTTTGAGAGGTTGAAACCAGTATGACAGAGCAAATGGAATTCATCGTTCATATCTGTACTCGATCGGATTGGGAGAAAGCCGATGCAGTAGGGGAGTACCGTGCTGACTCGTTGGAGACCGAGGGCTTCATCCACTGCTCGCGGCTGGAGCAGGTCTTGGGGGTGGTCAACCGCTTTTATGCCGATGTGCCTGATCTGGTCTTATTGTGGATCGACCCCAGTAGATTGGATTCTGAGATCCGGTGGGAACCTGCTGATGGAGATGTTTTCCCTCATTTGTATGGCCAGCTCGAGGTTGAGGCTGTTGTCAGTGTAAAGGATTTGATTCCTGATTCCGATGGGGTTTATCGTAAAGTTCCTGGACTATAACAAAACTTTAAAATAGACAATACGAAGGACATATTCTAAACACATACTCCTAATGAATATTCTATAACTTTCCCCATCCCCCCTTGCCCCCCTTCCCCGTCGGAAGGGGGGTTTTGTGAAAAAAAATAGGTGCGTGCGGCGCTTTGCGCCGCACGCACCTATTTTTTTACTTTTACCCTCAATCAATTATGGGGGG
>CAYWIC010000084.1:0-22175 GCA_964458115.1 uncultured Anaerolineales bacterium
CCACCCCGGCGGAAGGTCATTGTGTGGTGGCTGATGTTAATGTCTTCGTTCATCAGGCGGCCATTGACCAGACCGGCCAGTTCGCCATCGATCATGCCTACCAGCACATAGGGGTCTTTCAGTCGCTTGCGGTACCAGCCCAACAGCTCGGCGTATACTCTGGCGCCGACGATGTCATAGAAATCGTGATCGGCCTCGAACATTACTCGTTTGACATATTCCATCAGGGCTAGCGATTCTTCGACCTTGGCCTCACGGATATACATCTCGCTGCCATCTCGCAGCTTAATGGTGGCATCCGGCCAGGGCTTGGTCTTCATGGCATAGCCCTGGAGCAGGGGTTCGATATCACGAACGTTTACAGTATATTCTTCTCGTGATACGGGTACTGGGGGTTCCAAACGCATGATCTTTTTCTCCTTCTATACTATTGTGTTTTTATGAGCGATCTATAAGTATAAACGAAAATCGCTCCTACGGGATTATCGAATCAATTGGGTTTCTGGGAAACGCCGTGGGACTATCCAGATGTAGGGGTGAGTGGCGTACGGAGCACGCCACTCACCCCTACATCTGGGGGATCACCCCGCCAATTCCTATTTTTAGCTGAGTTTATCTCCGTTCATCTGGGGTAAACTTGATGTGTACCACCAAATAGCCACAAAGCCAAATAATAAACCAGGAATGAGCACCAACCCCGCCTCTGGGCCGAAGGCGCCGCCTGTCCACAGGGTTGGGCCGCTCACCGATTGCAAAATTAGACGATAAGACTCCGTCCCGCTGACCTGAAAACCAAAGATCGTGCCTTCGAAGAAATTCCAGCCAATGTGCAGGCCGATGGGCAGCCATAGGCTACGGGTGCGGATATAAGCGTAGGCCAAAAAATAACCCGATATCAGCAACCCCAGCAAGGGTGCCCAGTCGAAACCGGGATTGCCATAATGCGCTACGGAAAAGAACAGTGAGGAGATGAAGACTGCCCAATCGAGATTGAGGCCCTCTTCGATGTTTTGCAACCAGTAGCCGCGGCTGACCAACTCTTCCTGCCAGCCGACGAGTATGTACACCGCCAGCATGAGTAGCACTTCGCGGACTACACGGCCCGGACTTTGAAATTCCCATGCGAAACCATCAAAGGTAAGCCAGCCTAAAGTCCACTCGATGAGATAGATCAACCCCATCATGGCAGCGGTGATAGCAAAACCAAAAAGCAAATCCTTGATGGCATTTGAATTGACTCTCAACCCCAGCTTGGTGAATGGTCGTTTATCTACAAAGCGACGGGTGATAATCACCGAGAGGGTAATACCCCCCAGTGCCACCAAAGTGTTGATCAGAAGGATAGAAGAACCACTACGCTCCGCCCAAAAGAAGAGTGGTGCGCCGATGACGCCAAACGCAACCAGCGAAGCTGCCAGGATGCAAAAATGTGCCAGCAAGCGCCACCCAGCACGCAGGCGCTGCTTGTTAGGGTTGATGAAAATCGTCGCGATGGTTTCTTTATGCATGATGGAAAGTTAGCATTAATCAATTAACTGAGAATTATCCTACTCTTTCTCTTGCCCCCTGGACCTCAACCTGCGCCAAGTGCGGAAACGCTTTGAAGGAGCCCTTTCCCGGTTTCTATATAAAAGGATTCCCCCCAGGGCAGTGCACAGAGCGCCCAACAAAAACCACTGGGTTACCACTGACTCAGATCCCAGTGATGCGCCGTATAGCAGCAGAAGAAATAACCCGACGATTAAAAAGAATGTACCGATACGTGTTCCCATTTTTTATCTTGCCCCCCTGCACTCCCGCGCCGCGCTATGCGCGACTTTGGCGTTGGGTGCAGGGAGGCGATAAATAATCATGTCCGAACTTATTCTATACGCGACTGAATTTTTTCATGCATATAGAGCTGCAAGTAATAGTGCCCGCCGGCGTTCTTACCACTGGAGCCGGAACTTTTCCACCCGCCAAAGGGCTGGTATCCTGGCCAAGCTCCTGTGGTGGCACCCTGGGGCCGGTTGGCATAGTTGACGCCAGCCTGGATATTCTCGAAGAACCATTGGGCTTCCTCTTCGCTGCCGTAGAACCCAGCTGTGAGGCCGTAATCGACATCATTGGCCAGAGCCATGGCTTCCCCAATGCTTTCTACCTTTTGAACCATGGTGATAGGCAGGAACATTTCGTCCTTCCAAAGGTGGTGGTCCAGGGGGACGTCCGCTGCGATTGTCGGTGAGCAGAAGTAACCGTTAATGAAATTCCCTTGGGTGAGCACCTCACCGCCCGTCAGGATGGTGCCGGCTTCTTTGAGGTCATCGGTAAATTTCAGGAAATCCCGGTAGGCCCAACTGTTGACAACCGGCCCTAAGTAGACGGATCGATCTGTGGGATCGCCAACTTTCAGTTCGCTGGTTAGCTGGACGATATGTTCGACAACCTGGTCGTAGATGGGCTCTTCGATATAGACTCGCGAGCAAGCTGAACATTTTTGTCCTTGCAGGCCGAAAGCTGAGCGCATAATTCCCAGCGCGGCGCGCTCGACATCGGCATTTTGGGAGACAATGGTGGGATTCTTGCCTCCTAATTCCAGGATGGTGGGGCGAATGTATTTGCCCTGGGCGAAGCTGCGGAAAATACCCATGCCAACATCGTAAGAACCGGTAAAGGTCAGGCCATCCACCTCGGGGCTGTCGACCAACGCCTGGCCGAGCACACTGCCAGAGCCCGTCACATAATTGACCACGCCCTCAGGCAGCCCGGCATCGACGAAGCATTCCGCCAGCAGGCGGACAGTCCAAGGGGTATCGGTGGCGGGCTTCATTACAACGGTGTTGCCGGCTACCAGCGCCGCTCCGACGGGACCGCCGGTCAGCGCCGCGGGGAAGTTGAAGGGGCTGATCACCAGCCACACGCCATACGGGCGCAGCACAGAATAGTTTGATGATGTGTAGCCCACCAGGGGATCAACTCCCATCTGAACCACAAAACCCTGGTTCTCTTCCATTTCGTCACAGGCCCAGCGGATCAAGGCTGGGGTTTCGGCGACATCCCCCAAGGCTTCCATGCGGTTCTTGCCCACTTCCAGAGAGCAAGCTACTGCGATTTCAAAGAGGCGCTCGTCCATTATATCGGCAGCTTTACGCAGCAAGAGCACGCGCTCTTGCCAGGGCATGCGGCTCCAGCGTGGGTAGGCAGCTCGGGCAGCGGCAATGGCAGCGTTGGCATCATCAGCAGTGCCGGTTTGAAAGATAGCTAGCACTTCTTCAGTGTTAGATGGGTTGTGGCTTTTGAATTTCCTTTTGGCGTAGGCATCTTCACCATTGATGATCATGCCATATTCAGTCCCAAGGGAAGCCCGCGCTTTGCCTAGCGCTTCTTCATAGCGGGTGTGAAGCTCCTCCGGTGGATCGAACATGGTCGCATACGTCAGTTGAAAAGAACTCATTAAATACTCCTTTGGTGTAAAACAGGTTTATCATCAATCGAACTGGTCCGGCAAAATGGTGTGCGCAGGGAGCTCTGCCCCCTGCGCACACCATTTTGCCGGGATATTTATTTCCTAGATTAATTGTACAAGCAATCAATCTGTAAACAAGGGTAAATGTCCAAGGGAAACTACATCACTCCATTTTTCCTGATCACCTTCGGTCAGAACTGCGGCCTTCGCAATGATTTGCCCCTGAGATTTTTGTATGATCTGCTGCATTCCCTCGAGTGTCGAGCCTGTACTGATGACGTCATCGAGCAAAACCACGTTTTTCTTTTGAATGAGTGCCAGATCTTTTTCATCCAGATAAAGGTGTTGAGGTCTCCCAGTAGTGATTGAGATCGTTTCAGCTTGAATGGTCTTACCCATATAGCTGCGGTAATGTTTGCGCAAGATCACATAGGGTTTGCCGCTTACTTTGGATAACTCGTGTGCCAGGGGAATACTCTTCGCTTCAGCCGTTACGATAACATCATACTCGAGAGCGGATAGTTTTTCTGTCAGGCCCTGGGCACAGGCACTAACCAATTCTGTATCTCCCAGGATATTGAGCACAGCGATTCGCAATCCAGACTGAACTTCGAAGAGAGGCAGTTCACGGTAAACACCAGCGATCTCAATTGGATAAACAGAACGATGAGAAGTCATTTAGAAGGGATCTCCTAGAACTTGAATACATTGTAAATATTTTATTGCGTAATTTGCTCCCATAAATGTGAATGCGCAGGGATCGGAATCCCCTGCGCACGCTCTTTCTCGAGGCTACCTTTCGTTGATGGCGGGTTCAATGTAAATGGGTAGTTTCCAGTAATCAGGTCTCGAGGTAGTCTCGTAGATGGCGGCTGCGAGTGGGGTGGCGAAGTTTTCGGAGTGCTTTGGCCTCGATCTGGCGGATACGTTCTCTGGTGACATTGAAGTACTGGCCAACTTCCTCGAGGGTGTGATCTTTACCATCCAATAAACCAAAGCGCAATTCTAACACCTGACGCTCACGTTCGGAAAGGATAGCCAGAGCATTTTTTACCTGCTCCCGCAGCATCTCGCGCGCCGCCGCGTCCACCGGTTGCATAGCCTCCTCGTCTTTGATAAAGTCCCCCAATTGATTGTTATCTTCATCGGTGCCCACGGGACTATCGAGTGAGAGCGGTGCCTCTGATGATTGTAAGATACGGGTTACTTTTCGAGTTGCGCGGCGTAATCGACGGGTCAGTTCAAGTGGCAATGTTGTGCCCTCGGATTCCGCACGCTGAATCAGATGCACGTCTTGCGGTTTTAAGAAGCCAGATTTCAGAGTAACTTCTTCGTTCGTGGGCTCGCGGTTGAGCTCCTGGGTTAGATCTCGTTGAATGCGCACCAAACGGTTGATGGTCTCGTGAACGTGCACCGGAATGCGGATCGTGCGAGCCTGATCGGCAATCGAGCGGCTGACTGATTGGCGGATCCACCAGGTGGCATAGGTACTGAATTTATACCCCCGTGTGGGATCGAATTTAGAGACAGCTCGCAGCAAACCTACATTGCCCTCCTGAATCAGATCCAGGAATGAGTTCCCCCGCCCGGTATACCGTTTTGCTACGCTGACCACCAGGCGCAGGTTTGCTCGGATAATGATATTGTGAGCTTCACGAGAGAGATCTCGCAAATTCTGCACATTCTGGTTCAGCACATCGTCCGATGGCAGGTAACGTGAGAAGGTCCGCTTGCTGGGTAGTTTATGGCTTTTCTCCAGATAAGCACGTAACTTAGCTGAGGCTTCATCTGGCAGTGCGTAGAATGATATGAAGATCGTAAAGGCGTAGCGGGCAACGGTATCCCAGAACGTGTCTTTGCCCCACATGCCATTATCCAAATAATTTCGCAAATAGGAAGGCTGATCGATTTCCCAGGTTTCTCGCAAATTACGGGCTTCATCGAGGATCGATAATAAGTCGGGGCAGGCGAACTTCCAACGTTTAATGTCATCCCGGACTCGGTTCCATGATGTTCGCAGCTCCGCAAAGACCGCCCGGTACATGCCTTGGGCGGGAGAAACACCCCGGCGAGCGATGGGATGTTGGCGACCAATCACATCTAACCTGCGCACTGCCAACATGCGCGCCGCCAGCCAGAACTCCTGGTCGATGCCCAGCAAATCGACTTTGCCGATATCGTTAAAATACAAGCGGATGGGATCGCTTTCTAATCTGGGAAAAGCGTCTTGTCCGGCAGAAACTGTGTTGACAACCTGTACACTTGCCTCTTCCGCATCTCCAACCTCTTCTCCCTCAGTAGTATTCTTCGGGAAGGGTGCTTCTGGATGCACGCTATTTTCTCCGTCGACTATGGATAGATCATCATCCAGAAATAAAAGCTCCTCATCCGAAGAAATCTGGTCATCTGGAAGATCGGGAATGGGGGTGGGTGGGGGATCTGGGTGGGTCATAGCAATCGCCTTGTTTGTTAGTTGAGCGAATGGTTTGTGTAGCGGTTTTGCGCTCGATGCAATCGACCCAGCAGTGTGACATATTGAGCCATCGATTTTTGATATTCTTTAGCTGTGATATCTCCCTGCTCTTGGGCTGTTTCCTGTAGATAGCGTAAGTGGTCTAGCTGTTGATTCAATCCTTTGGTTCGCAAACGGAGTAAAGCCCTGAGCAGATCTTCTAAGACATCCTTCCCAAAAGGATCGATCTTCTCAGTGCGTTCCAGGATGTTATCGGTCAGGTTCATGATCGCTTCTGGCAGATGGTTGAGCACGAAATGCAAGGGTTCAGTTTCGCCCTGGTGTAGGGAGTCTTGAACCAACCGGAAGAGAACTTGATGATCAGTATGTTGGAAATCTTGATGATAGATACGGTTGAGACCGTCTTCCTGGAGTTTGCGGTCTATGTGATAAATCAAATCGGGGCGGCGCAACAATACCCCCAACAGATGGATCTCACGAGAATAGATTGCCTCCAATGGTGTTGCAGTGATCCCTGGTAATGGGGTCTGGATGGACGGAGGCCGTTGGGCTGGGTACCTGCGCCTTGGGGTGCTACGCCTCCCGCGCGTCTCCAGCAGAGAGCGCTCATCCACCTTAAGCAAGCGAGCCAATTGTTGTCTGTATGTGTCTCGTTCGATGGAACTGGGCACATCTTCGATCAAGGGCATTACCTGCGTGGCAATCTCGGTCTTGATCTTGGGGTCGTCCAGATCGCGGTCCGCGGCCAGGGTTTCCATCACATGAATGACAATCGGCTTAGCCCCGGCAATGATCGCCTCCCATTCGGCCGGATCGCGATTAATTACATCGTCCGGATCCATGCCTGGGGGTAAGCTGCTGACGCGGATATCAGCCTTGAGACGCCCTTCCTGGTGCAGCAGGCCGCGCGCGTCGAAACGGATTTCACCTTCTCTATCCAGAGTTTGCCTGGCCACTTCAAGCCCACGTAAGGTAGCTTTGGTCCCCGCGGCATCGGAATCCATCGCTAGGATGATGCGTCTGCTAAAGCGTTTGATCAAACGCAAGTGGTCTTCTGTCAACGCCGTGCCCATGGTGGCGACCACGTTGGTGTACCCATGCTGGTGTGGAGCCAGCACACCCATATACCCCTCGACGATCACAACCTGGTCTTCTGAGCGGATTGATCTGCGGGCTTTGTCCAGGCCGAAAAGAATTTTGCCTTTATCGAAGATTTCCGTTTGTGGCGAATTGAGATATTTTGGTAACCCCTCCGGGTCCAGCGTGCGCGCCCCAAAACCAGACATTCGACCGCGATCATCGCGGATAGGCAGCACAATTCGGTTCCGAAAACGATCGTAGACGCCCCCAGACTCACGCTCCGAGACCAAACCGGCATCTATCAGATCAGCCTCTGTGTAGCCCTTAGCTTTGAAATGATTCGTGGCAGCATCCCATGAATCCGGGGCGAAGCCGATGCCAAAATTCTCGATGGTTTCATCACTCAATCCCCGGTGATGAAGATATTCCAACGCTTTAGTACCCGTGGGCGAATTGCGCAACTGGTGTTGGAAGAAGGTCAGCGCGGTTTCCAGTAGTTCCCGTAAGCGGTCATACTCTTCATAACGTTCCTGCTCTTGGGGAGTCAGCGGTTTGAGTTCCACACCAGCCTGGTCGGCCAATTCTTTGAGTGCAGTGGGGAAATCCCAGCCCTCTTTCTTCATTACATAGCTGAAGATATCGCCGCCCTCGTTGCACTCACCAAAGCAGCGCCAAGTGCCCGTATCCGGGAAAACTGCAAAAGCTGGCGTGCGCGTGTTGTGGTGGAAGGGGCAAAAGCCAGAGTAGCTTTTACCCGCTCGCCGGAGTTCGACGCTATTCGAAACGATATCGACGATATCGAGTCGGGCTTTTATTTCGTCTATGGCAGTCATTTTTCAGCGGAAAGCGTTCCGTGGTCGGAAATTCGTGAAATCATTATACCGCGCCCTGCACGATCCCACCGAAATTGCTCGACAAAAAAGGGCGTCTTTGGCGCAGTACACCGAAGACACCCTTTTTGTGAACTTATCTCAATATCACTTAATTGTCACACTGAAGGAGCTCGCCGTATGCGGGTTGCTCTCCGCAATCGAAGTGTCTCTCGACCTCGGGCTTTCAGATTCTTCGCTCCGCTCAGAATGACATTTTTGAGATGTGAATTAGTTTAGTTAGAGGTGACTAATATCGTTCTCAAGTTGTGCGAAGGAGAGTATTCCTAATTATCGCATTTTACAGACCAGGTACCACTAATAGATTCGGGAGGTTGTCCAATGTAGGCGAAAACGTTGCCGTCGTTGCCAGGGAAAACTGTGTTTGGTTGCGCAAATTCACCTAAAAAGAAGGTGCATTTGTTGGGATCAGCCCCTTGCGGCAAAGGTAATGAAAGTTGTCCATTTGTAACAACATTGCCGGTGATGGAAATTTTCACTGTATCCCCATCTTGCTCTAGTGTAAGTTCACCACCTCCCAAAAAGTAACTGGGATTAAAACACAGTTTGCTCACACACCAGGGAGGTGTGGTACCCGCACTCGAGACCTTATTAACGACAGGATTCGATGGATCTGGATCGGGAAACGGTCCAAGATCCCCTCCACCCCCGTCTCCATTAGCACCCCCATTTCCATTATCGCCATTTCCTAAATCCCCATTCCTATCACCGGGTAGATCAGGAGCTTCACCATTCGCCCATGCGATGCTCATTGGAAATAACATGAAAAATAGAATAGCGATTGTCACTGAAATTTTAACGAGTTTCATTTCTTGTGCTCCTTTGTTGACATATTGACGGAAATTGCGAGTCTTCGCTATTTTATGTGAATTGTATAACAGGCTCAATAGGGCTCTATTCCTATTTTATTGAATTTAAGTCCGTGAACTACGAATGAAATCTTCTCTACCTAGCTGTGGTTTTATCGCATAGATATTGCTGCTCAAATTACTCTTGGCGAAACTGCGCATTGCATTATTAAATAATTTGTTGTAGAGTATATTTGATGCCTAATCCAAAGCCAGAATTCTATATCTCTGTTGATGTTGAAACCGCGGGGCCAACACCGAGTTTATATTCTCTGCTCTCTATCGGAGCTTGCGAAGTATTTGATCCGGGTGAAGGTTTCTATATCGAAATCCAACCTGTGAATGATGCATTCGTTCCCCAAGCATTGAAAGTTAGTCAACTCAATCTCGATGAACTTCAAGAAAATGGGCTATCTCCTCAGGTTGCCATGATGCGTTTTTCCGAATGGATCTCATCAGTCACACCCCAAGATACGCAACCCGTATTTGTGGCTTTCAATGCTCCCTTCGATTGGATGTTTGTGAATGATTATTTCCATCGATTTTATGGCCATAATCCATTCGGCCATAAAGCTTTGGACATTAAAGCTCTTTATATGGGCTTACATAGCGTATCATGGAAGAAGACCGGAATGAATAGCGTTTCACAACATTATCTTGGAGATCGTCAACTCGCCCACCATGCTTTGCAGGATGCTTTGGATCAGGCGGAGATATTCTGCAAGATTGTCGACGAAATGAAGATGAAATAGATTTCACCTGTTTGAGGGATAACCGTTGTTAATGGTTATGATACCTAGCGCTTATATGAGGAGGAATCATGAGTGACCCCAAATTTACACCCCCCGTTGAATTACAGCGGATTATCGATTCCGCAGAACGTCTCGGTGTTGGAATTGATGAAGCTGAAGCCTTGCGCTGGCTAACGGCCATGGCCGCTGACCAAGAAGACGATATTGTGTATGATGAACGCGAAGGGATCTTTGGGCATCGCGTTACCATGCTCGATTTTAGCCCTGAAGATCTAGCGCATTTTCGGGAACTGGGGCGGCTAGTTGAATTCTTAGATATTCCTGGGAAAGTGGAAACAGCCCTGGCTCTCTCAGGTTCAGCTGCCCAGTCCAAAATGCAAATCTATCCCGGTGACGCTGATTACTTCGAGCGGATAAATATTATTGCTGAAACCAAAGAGGAAGCTTGCCAAATACTGGCTGATATCATGCGTGAAAAAGCGCTAGAAGCTGCAGTTGGCGCTACGTATCAATTGATGGAAGTCAAATTGGGTAGCTTTCCTCAGGATGTGATTGTGCAGGGTCACACGAAAAAAGCGGGCACACCTATCTCATGGACGGCCAATGATATTAAGGCCAAGCAGATCGAGGCTAAAACGCCAGATGGTGAATCAATTACCATTCAATGGGATCAAGCGGCTCTGGACCCAGGCTGGTGCAAGCTCGATTGGGTGGTGGCTGATCCTGCGAGAGGGCAACTAGTAAATGCCAGCAATATGCTGGATGTCACCTGGGAAGCCCCCGATGGCACCATCACTCCTCTGGATGGCTACCTAGACCCATATTTCCAGGAGGTTTATTTGGAAGCGGAGTCTGTGCCGATTTTTTCTAAGCTGGCCCAACATGTCTCCGCAAATGCCATCGATGAATACGTCGAGCGGCTTGAAGGGGAAGTTAATAAATATTTGACCAAAGATATCAATTACGGCAAAGCCGCCAAGCGCATGTACAATATATTCCGCCTCGATGGACGCTATGAGGAGGCTGCCTTTGTGCGGGAACTCTTCGACGAGCCGACTTCGATGCTTTATCAGGTTTGGTCGCTGATCCGCACGGTGGATGAATGTAGTCAGCCTGGAGCGATTATTGACATGGAGAGCGTTCAATCGCAAGCTGACAAACTCATCCTGGCAGTTATTGAAGCCCTGGAGGGTGACGAAGAGGTGACAATTGTTCGCTATCTATTGCGCTTGCGGAATGGCCTCGAAGAACAAAAAAGCGGACAACCCTTGATAGCTGAAGTCGAAGCTGCCCGTGCAGAAGTGATCAACATCGTCAACAACTTCTTTTATGAGAAGCTTACCGGCTTCCCATCCATCAAAGCGTATATCGACGATTTTCAGAAGTGAATTAGATCTGAGGCAATCCGAAATGATAATTCGGGTGTTTACTTCTTTATTTCCCCATCCCCTTCCCCGCTGGAAGGGGTTTTTTCATATTTTCCCCTCACCCCAGATGTTCCAAATACTCTAAAACCATCCTCACACCGAAACCCGTCGCCAATCGGATCCCTTTGGTTTTCTCTATGGTCGCAGTCCCCGCGATATCGATATGTGCCCAGGGGATCTCATTAGGGACGAACTGTTTCAGGAACATGCCTCCCACAATGGGCGCGGCCAACGGCACTCCAGCAGAGTTCTTGATATCGCTATCGGTTCCCTTGATGAGTTCGAAGTATTCGTCATCTAAGGGCAATCGCCACAATCGTTCTTGGGCGCGTTCCCCCGCCTGGAAAAGATCATCAGCCAGCTTGTCATCATTGGACATCAAGCCTGCCCGCAAGCTGCCTAAGGCCGTTCTTACGCCGCCGGTCAGCGTAGCCAGGTCGATGATGGCACGCGGCTTGTATTGCTCGGCCGCGTAGGTCAGGGCGTCGGCTAGTACCATGCGCCCTTCGGCGTCCGTGCTGATGATCTCGATGGTCTTCCCTGAGAGGCTGGTGATGATGTCGTTGGGGCGATAAGCGTCTTGGGAGATCATATTTTCCGCCGCAGCCACGATACCGACCACCGGGATGGGGAGATTTAGCGCAGCCACAGCTTGCATGATGCCGATGACATCCATGCCGCCGCACTTATCGAATTTCATCCCCACGATACCAGCCTTGTCTTTGAGGGAGTACCCGCCAGTGTCGAAAGTAATGGCTTTGCCCACGATTACCACCGGTGGCACATCAGCTTGTGCGCTGCCGTGTTCTAGGATAATCATTTGAGAAGGGGTCTTGCTGCCCAAACCCACTGAAAGGATTGCACCCGCGCCCAACTCGCGAAGGTCTTCTTCCCCCAGGATCTTGCACTTCAGTCCGGTTGCCAACGCCAGATTTTTTATGCGCTCCCCCAGCGATACTGGATTAATGATGTTGGCGGGTTCGTGACTCCACTCCCGAGCCAGGTTGACGCCGTTGATGATCGCTGTGACGCGGATTATCTTGTCTGATATAGGAGTGTTGTCCCCTTCTGTCAGCACATGAACATTCACTACCTGTTTCGAATCGCCTTCTTTGGCTTTATACCGATCGAACCGAAATGCGCCTAACAGCAGCCCTTCACAAAATGCTTCCAGGGCATTATCGACACCAAGGTTTTCAAAGTCGGTTAATAGTAGCCCAACCTCGGAATTCTGGTGGTCGATAAGCCAGTTGCTGGTTTTCGCCCCAGCGCTACGCAGCTCCGCCCTGCTCGGGTCACTTTGCGAGCCAAGAAATATCGAAAGAGTCTTATCTTCACCCGTTTCCCGGAGTAAAAGGTCACCGGCTCTATCTGAAGTTTCAGGATGGATATAGAGATTTCCATCCCAAGATGATTGGGGTATAACGGTCAGGTTTAATCGAGGGGGAAGTTGAAGCTTTTTCATTTGAATACTCCAAATCAAGATGTAGTAAAACAGGGTGGGTGCTAGCGCTTTACGCTGCACCCACCCTGTTTTTAATACGGGTTGGGAAACGACGAGATTACTTTCATCTGAAAGATAGGCCAATTATGTTTTTCCGGATGACTTTCTAAAACCCTTCTAACTTACTCATGTCAGCCACGCCATCGGCCAAAGCTGCAATCCGCTGGAGCAGTGCCAGACGGTTATCGCGTACCTTTTCGTCCTCGACCATAACCAACACATCTTCGAAGAATTTGTCGATGGCGGGGATCATGGGTTCGAAGGCGTTCAAGAAATCATTGATAGAGCCAGGAGAACGCTTTGCTGACTCTGCTGTTTGCAGAGCATCAAACAACCCTTGCTCTGATACATTTTCAAAAAGTGAGCTGCTAACTGCTGACGGCTTGCTTTGCACGCCTGCGGCGCCGCTGGCGGCTGACCGCGTAATGCGCACACATCTTGAATACGCCGGAAGAATGGTAACCCAATCGTCGCGCGCGACCCATTGGCTGAGCTCCTTCACGGCTAGGGCGGCTTTGGATGGGTTGTAACCCAGGGCGCTGACCACGGCGTCTACCACGTCGTAGGCGTAGCCCTCCTCCAGGAAGACGTTACTGAGCCTCCTGACGATGAAATCTTGGCATTCGGTTTGGGATTCCGCTGAGGCTTCGATGGGCAGATTCTTAGCTGCTGCTTGAAGCCCAACTCGAATATCGAAATCTATATCCCAGACGATCAGGTTACCGACGAATCCCAGGGCGGCGCGGCGTAAGGCGAATGGGTCCTTGTTTCCAGAAGGTGCCAGCCCGGCTGCGAAGAGACCGGACAGGGAATCCAAGCGGTCTGCCAGGCCGACGACCAGCCCGGGTTTTGTATCTGGAGAGATATCTTTAGCCGATCGGGGAAGATAGTGCTCGAAAATAGCTTTGGCCACATCCTCAGGTTCGCCGGAGTGCAAGGCATAATCACGTCCCATTACCCCTTGCAACGAAGTCATCTCGACGACCATCAGGGTGGCTAGGTCCGCTTTGCAGAGATGGGCGGCCCGGTGAGCGGTGGCGACTTCTTTGGGGGTAAGATCAAGCATGGGGGACAGCACATCAACCAACCCCTCGATGCGCTGGGTCTTGTCCAGCATCGAGCCGAGTTCGGTCTGGAACGTGAGTTTCTCCAGGTGAGGGACGAAGTTCTCTAATTTGCTCTGCATATCTTCGCGCACGAAATAGGCTGCGTCGGCAAAGCGCGCTCGGATGACGTCTTCATTGCCTCGAGTGACAAGATCATATGCACCATTGCCGGGTTTATTGGCGACGGTGATGAAATAGGGGATCAATTCACCGTTTTTCTGGATGGGGAAATAACGCTGGTGCTTCTTCATCACCGAGATGAGTACTTCACCGGGTAACTCCAAATGGCGAGGGTTGAATTCACCCAGCAACGCAACAGGGGCTTCTACCAGATGGGTGACTTCGAGCAACAAGTCGGGATCTTCGGGGATCTCACCACCGACTTGCGCAGCCAACGTGTGGATTTGCTCCTCGATGCTGGTCATGCGCTCCTTGGGGTCGAGCAGGATGCCACTAGCATTTATCTTGGTGAAGTAGTCAGCAGCGTCATTAATAGCGATAATTTCGTTTTCGCTGAAACGCAAGCCGTGAGTTGAATTCTCTGCCCGAAGGCCAGCATAATCGAAGGGGATCAGGGCTTCGCCGTGAAGAGCCAGCAGCCAGCGGATCGGGCGTGAGAAAGCGATATTGGTCTGGTTCCAGCGCATGGTCTTGACGAAGTGGATCTCAGCGACCAGTTTGGGCAATGCTTCGATGAGCACTTCGATGGATGAGCGCCCATCTTGCTTTACCACCGTGACAACATACTCCCCGCCGTCGATCTCACGGGCCTCTAATTGGCTGACATCAACGCCTTTCGAGCGGGCAAATCCCTCGGCTGCTTTGGTGGGTTTGCCATCTGAGTCGAAGGCGCGATTGGCGGGAGGTCCTTTGACCAATTCTTCAATATCTTCTTGGTTGGGAGCTAGATCTTCAACATATATGACCAACCGGCGCGGTGTACCCAGGATTTTGATCACTCCATGTTCCAGACGCAGTTCATCTAACATTGTCGGGACACTCATCTTCAGTTGCGCTAGAGCGTCTTCCAAATCGCTATGAGGCATTTCCTCGGTGCCGATTTCGACCAGCAAGGGTGCAGATGATTTCAATGCGACCGATGGCTGACTGCTGTCCGTTGTCCGTTGCCCACTGCCGGTTGTCTCCTTTTCAAGCCAAGGGAATTCCAGGCGCGTACGCTGCTCGATGTACGCTTCAGCAACTCGGCGAGAAAGACCGCGCATGCGTCGAAAATACCCTGCTCTTTCAGTAACGCCAACGGCACCGCGCGTATCCAGAACGTTGAAGGTGTGTGAGCACTTGAGTACGTAATCGTGAGCGGGGAGCACCTGCTGGTTTTCGAGGGCGATCTCAGCTTCAGCTTCATACAGGTCGAACATCTGGCGCAAGCGTTCGACATTGGCCAGTTCGAAGGCATACTTGCTGGATTCTTGCTCGTTTTGCAAATAAACATCGCCATAGGTCATGCTCTGGTTCCAACGGATGTCGCGAAAATCGCGTACGCCCTGGATGGCCATGGCGATGCGCTCGAGACCATAGGTCAGTTCGACAGCAACCGGGTCCAGGGTTTGCCCCCCGACTTGTTGGAAATAGGTAAATTGGGTGATCTCCAAACCATCTAACCAGACTTCCCATCCTAAACCCCAGGCTGAGATGGCCGGTTGAGCCCAGTTATCCTCCACAAAACGGATATCGTGTTTGTGTGGATCGATGCCTAACGCCACCAGCGATTGCAGGTAGAGTTCTTGCGGATTGCCGGGGTCGGGCTTGAGAATGACCTGGTATTGAATGTGCTGGTAGAAGCGGTTGGGATTCTCCCCGTACCGGCCATCATCAGGCCGAATGGAGGGTTCCACATAGGCCACGTTCCAGGGTTCTGGGCCGAGCACGCGCAGCACGGTACCTGGGTTCATAGTGCCCGCTCCGACCTCGGTGTGATAGGGCTGCCAAATCAGGCATCCTTTTTCGTGCCAAAAATTTTGCAGGGTGATTATGATCGATTGAAAGTCAAGTGGTTGGGTCATAGAAAGGGTATTCGGTATCAGGAATTAGGTATTGGGGGGGATTATACTCGGAATTAGAACGTCAGCCAGCCCATCTCAAAGGCCAGGATTGCTGTTCCAATAAGGATAGCAATGATCGTGAGGATGATGCTCAGGACTGTGGCGAAGGTTATCGCAGAATCACGTGGTTTTTCCCCGCTGACCACCCCGGTTTGGCCGTTGACAAGAATTGAATAGGTTTGGCCTTTATAGTGATATGTTCCCACCCAAATTGGGAGCAATACATATTTAAAGGTCATGCCACTCCATTTGTGGGGTCCGGTTGAAAGATTGCGTTTTTTGCGATGAGGCAGAATCTTGCGATGCATGCTCTTGCGAAATTTGCGGATTATCATTTCCCGCGCGATCAAAGTTGCATCTGCTAATGAAATATCATAGGTTAGGGCTGGCCAACCAGCCAGAAAATCTGGTTTGAACTCGACGACTTCTTTGAGTTTGAAGGGGCGGATATCTTCTGACTGTTCCCGAGTGATAGCTTTGCTGCCGGAGACCAGAATATCATCGAATATTTGATATTCAACCCCTGATTGTGATACCCAATGAGGATTATCATCGCTGCCTTCGTTGACCTCGCAGCGCCAGCGCAATTCCAGAATGCCATCAAAGGTCCAGAAGGGGTAATACGCCGGGCGCAAAGCCGTCTCTTGGGCGGATACGGAAGTCGATAGATCATCCGGAGTGAACCAGCCTTTTCCCAGCCATTCTTCAGCCAGATGTAAGGCTTGTTTTTGATCGATTTCTATGGGCCCAATAACTTGGGGATCAACGAGGTTCTTTGTTTCCTGGGACTCGATCAACTGGTTTGATCCACAAAATGGACAGCGCAGGGCTCGTTGACCGGTTGGCCAGAGGCTGTCTGCGCCGCAATTCTGACATTTGAGGTGATTCTGGGCCTCAGCCCACTGGTGCCCTCGTCGGGTTGGCAGCACAAATTCAAGCACCTGCTCCCCGCTATCGGCTGCGAGTTCAGCATCGATCTCTCTTTCGAAGCCGCAAAACAAACATTTCAATGTCTGGCTCTGGGGATTGAATTCGGTTTGCCCTCCGCATTGGGAGCAGGCCAGGGTTCTTTCGGTCTGAGCAGCTATGGGTCCTTGGTTTTGGCGCGGCTGCACCCCCTCACCTGTGGGCAAGAGATCCTCTGCTTTGATCTTTCCATCCAACAGGGCGATTGCTCTGCGGGCGACTATATTATAGGGGTCTGCTGCAAGGGCTGATTCAAGGCAGGCGCGCTTTTCGTCGGGGTCGTCGGTGATTTCGGTCAGCCAAAGCCAGGGACGGGCATCGTAGGGATCCATCCGGATGCAACGTTCAAGCAATCGGCGCGCCAGTTTACGGCTGTCGTCTTTGGCAGCGGTGATGCCATCTCGTAGAGTATCTTCAAATTCACCTTCTGGCGAAAAGCCATAGGAAGTCATACTGGAATTATAGCCTCAATTAAAAAGAATACACCGCCGAGAAGAATCTCCCGGCGGTGCAATTTCTGATAACTGAATACAGCGAACTGGTTACTGTTTACTGATCACTGACTTCTTTCACGGAATCTCCCCAGATAGTTCCTGCTCGATCAAATTCTGGAAGACTTCAAAAGGTTGGGCCCCTACTAATGGAATACCATTCACGAAGAAAGTCGGCGTAGAGCGCACACCCAGGCTGGCAGCATATTCATAATCTGCCATAACCTCTTCATTTTGGCGACCGCTATCCAGGCAGTCTGAAAAGGCATCCAAATCCAGGCTCAAATTGCTGGCATATTGTTCATAGGCGTTCTTATCTAAGCCTAATTCCATACTGAAGAGTAATTCACTGAATTCCCAATAGGTATCCTGCTCTCCGGCACAATTTGCTGCTGCGGCAGCCGGTGTGGCGTTGGGGTGGATCGTAGTGAGGGGGAAGTCCCGGTAAACTAGGCGTACCTGTTCTGAGTAAGTCTCTTGAATTTGGGGCCATACCTCAACGTGCCATCTGCGGCAGTAGGGACACTCATAATCACTGAACTCGATAATAGTAATAGGAGCATCAGCGGGTCCCCAAACTGGATCATCATCTTCGGGAATGTCGTACCGCTGAACTTGTTGGGGTTCGGCCTGCTCGGCCTGAACTTGTGCAGCCTGTGCGGGAGCGGCATCCGCAGTGGTTGGGGCTGCATCTGGGGTTGTGCGTCCCCAAAAAATATAGCCAACAGCCAATCCTACAACGAACGCCAGGGGCAGCAGCGCAGCGTAGACATGAGAACGCTTGAAGGTCAGTGTGCGTGGATCAGAAATATCCTCTTCGCTTCCTTCCTCGACATCGGATTGCTCGAGGCTCTCTTCGATGACTTCTTCCGTTTCTTCGATATCAAGTATTCGTGTGTTTTTCTCTTCAGACATAATGGCGCTGATTATATCATGCCCCAGGTGACAACTTTTGGTCTCTGGGAATTGCTGTGGGACTATCCAGATATAAAGGTGTGTGGGGTGCGGAGCACCACGCACACCCCTACAATTTGGGGGATTCCTCCTGTAATTCCTAATTCAGGCTGGAAGAAGAGATCGTCTGGTAGATTCTGCGTAAACCTTCATTGACATACTCTTCTGCAAGACCGTAGCTGATACGCAGATAGTGATCCATACCGAAATGGTCGCCGGGGACAACATAGGTTTGTTGTTCGGTGGCCAGGTAGTTGACGAGTTCACTAGAATTGACACCCGTGTTGTAGTGCACGAAACCGATGGCCGCCGCCTGAGGGGGCACCACACTCAATACATCACTATGCTCGTCACACCAACGTTTCAGGTTGGCAAAACCGTTGCGAGCGTATTTTCGTGTCCGGTCGATGATGCGGGCACGCACCTGCGGAGAAAGGGCGTAGGCTGCCAGCTTATTGCCCAACATCGAAGCGCAGATAGTGACATAATCCTGGCGGGCCCAAATAGCCTCAGCCATCTCTGGGTTCGAGACCACCCAACCGGTGCGCAAGCCCGGCAAGGCATAAGCCTTGGACATACTACCAATGGCGAAGACTTTATCGTATTGGCCCCAAAACGAGGGCGTGACCTCATCGGTGGTGTGTTCAGCCCCAGCATAAACCTCATCGGACAGGATCCAGGCCCCCACGTCATTAGCCGCTTGAATAACTGCCTCGCGCTCGGCGGCGGTCATGATATGCCCGGTGGGGTTATTGGGGTTGCAGACAGCGATCAGACGGGTCTGGTCCGAAACTGTAGCTCTAAATTCCTCGACGTCGAAGCACCAATCCAACTCGTGTTTCAAGGAAAATGTCTTGACCTTGAGTCCCAGATTTTTGGCCGTGCCCCAGACTTGCATATAATTGGGCAACTTGACCACGATTTCATCTCCGGGGTCCAGGGCGGTCAGTATGGTGGTGAAGTTGGCCTGGGCTGCCCCGGTGGTGACGCAGATATCGTCCAAATGGGCATCATAAATGCCAGCAATCTGCTCTCTGAGTTCAGGACTGCCATTGGTTGGGGGATAATTCAATTCCACATCGAGCAGGTCCGCGATCTGATCTGGGTCATTCCCAAGTAAATCGCGGATGGTCATAGGATGGACACCGCTTTCAGAAAGGTTGTATTCAACCTGGTATTCCCAGATGCCCATCTCACGTTCGAGCATAAAAGGCTGGAAGTTCTTTTTCATTGTTTTTCTCCTGTAAACCTTCCGATTAGTTACCAATCACCTGACCGAGCTCACGCTCAGTGGCCCGGGCAAAGGCAAAGCGGGCGATCTGCGTATCCTGAACGCCAACCCCGGTCAGGTCGCAGATTGAGATCTCATCATCTGATTGGCGTCCAGCTGTTTGCCCGGCGATGATTTCACCAATTTCAACCACATGATTACCGTCGCCGATGAATCCGCCTTCAAGTGCGTGGTGCAGCTCGCCCAATCGGAAGACTTGGGATTTCTTGTCGCAGGCAATGCGGTCGGCGTGAGCAAAAACATCGGCGTCGAGTTCTTGTTTGTCTTCGGCGTCGGAACCCATGCAGGTGATGTGCAACCCGGGGTGTAGCCAATCGGCTTTCAGATAAGGTTGGCGGGCTGGGGTGGTGGTGACTACGACTTCGCTTTGGCGCACAACCATCTCGGCGCTGTCGGCTTTGATCACTTTAATGCCTAGCTCCTGGCTCATCTCGGATATATATTGTTCAACTTCTTCGGGGATGATGCCGTAAACCAGCAAGCGCGAGAAATCACGCACCAGCTTCAAGGCTCGAATTTGATAACGGGCCTGCATCCCCGAACCGATCACTCCAGCCGTTTCGATTTTCGGTTTGGCCAGGTGTTGGGCGGCGATGGCTCCAGCCAGACCGGTGCGCACATCGGTCAGATATCCATTATCGAGCAGGATGGCCTTGGGGTTGCCGGTCTCGGCGCTGACCAACACCATCAATCCGCTGCCAGTCGGTAAACCGAGCAGACGGTTGTTGACGAACCCGGCCGCGATCTTGATGGCGAAACTATCCAGTCCGTGGATATAGGCGGTTTTGACGTCCACCTCGCCGTGATGGTCGGGCACATCGATGCGCATGATTGGGGGTAAGGTTACCTCTCCGCGCGCGAGCGCCGCAAATCCTTCTGCGACAATTTCAAGTGCGTCATGATCCAAAGCGACGCAGGCGCGGATTTCTTTTTCATTCAATACAACGACTGGATTTGGCATTGGGTCCTTTATTCGAGTACAAAGACATGGGGGATTTTATTTTTCGCCTGGTTCCCCAACCTGGTGAATTTTATCGAGCAGTTGTAAGAACTCTTCTGGATGGACGCTGGTGAGGAGTTTTTTTCGGAATGCCTTCGGGAGCCGATAGGGGGTCAGGTAGCGCACAGCATGCTTGCGGAAGAGTACCAGACCGATCTCCTCTCCATAAAATACCAGGTTGCGTTCCAGGTGTTTGAGCATCATCTCGCGGACTTGCTCGAAGCTGACTTCTTCCCGGTCGAGGCGGTGAAAGATCCAGGGATTGCCGATGGCGGCGCGCCCGATCATCACGGCGTCGCAGGCGGTATATTCCTTCATATGCTCGATATCGGCAACGGTCTTCACATCGCCATTGCCGATCACGGGGATATTCACAGCATCTTTGACATCGGCGATCGCCTCCCAATTTGCTTTGCCCCCATAGCCTTGCTCTTTGGTGCGCCCGTGCAGGGCAATCAGCGCGCCGCCGTTCTCTTCGACGATGCGTGCGATGAGGGGGTAGTTGCGGCAATCATCGTCCCAGCCCAGGCGGATCTTACCGGTCAGGGGGATCTCTAAGGAGGCGGATAAGCGCTTGAAAATGCGCGCCACCTTCAAGGGAGTGCGCATCAGGCCCACCCCGGCGCCGCGGTTGGCGATGGTCTTGGATGGGCAGCCCATATTGATATCGACGATGTCTGCCTCTAGCTCCTGGGCGCGCAGCGCGGCGGCCAACATCACATCGGGATTCTCGCCATAGATCTGGATCACCACCGGGCGTTCGTCTTCTTCATAACGCAATTTGTCGGCGATCAGTTTGGGGGGCTTGAGGATCTCCTCGGCCTTGACGAATTCGGTATAACTCATCGCTGAACCCAGCTCGCGGCACAGGGAGCGGAAGGGCCAATCGGAAAAACCGTCCATGGGAGAGAGGATGGCATCGCCGTGGATGGGGATGGGGCCTACGTGGAAGGTGGGAGTTTGGTACATGATGAGAAAAATGGTACACGGATTTCACGGACGCCGTTGGCGTGCCTTCGGCAAACACGGATAAGGTTTTTTTAGTTTTTATCCGTCCAATCCGTGTGTATCCGTGTCCAAAAAAAGGGGTAATTGGGGGTCAGGTTTTGATTTGCTGATTTTCTCGGGTGTGAAGACGGGCATCTGAGTGGCGAGGCTGTGTTTGTAGACCGCTTTCTGGAAGAGATCATCAAGCTCGCGCCAGTTGGGGGCATTGCAGATATAACGACCTCCGTAGCGTTGCACGTAGCGCTGTTTGACCCCTGGGAAGAGCTGGTCGAGTTTGTCGTAATAGTAGTCGCGAGAACCCTCGCGCAGGCTCATGCCGAACCAGGGCAGGATGTAGGATGCACCATTCTCGTGTGCCAGTTCGACGATGCTGGTTATATTCTCGGGAGTGTCCTCGATGAAGGGCAGGATGGGCTGCATGGTGACCCCCGTGAGGATCCCGGCATCCGAGAGGGCTCTCATTGCTTCCAAACGCGCGGATGTGGGCGACGCGCCAGGTTCAAGCTTCTTTGTTAACGCATCATCCGCGGTGGTGATGGTGAAACTGACCGCGGCATAAACCTGGTTGATCTCCTTCAGTATTTCCAGATCGCGCAGCACCAGGTCGGATTTGGTGATGATGTGCACAGGGAATCCGTTCTTAGCAATTACTTCTAGTGCCCTTCCGGTCAGGTTGACCTTGGCTTCGATGGGCATATAGGGATCGTTCATCGAGCCAGTGCCGATAGTGCCGCGCACGCGCTTGCGGGGCAGTACGTCCTCCAACAGCTCGATGGCATTGACCTTAATGTGAATATCGGCGAAGTTCTCGATCTGGTAGCAGGTGGAGCGCGAGTCGCAGTAGATGCACTGGTGCTGGCAGCCCCGGTACAGGTTC
>CAYWIC010000085.1:0-22017 GCA_964458115.1 uncultured Anaerolineales bacterium
ACTTGGCTTCGATGCCAAAGTCAGCAACAGCATCTTCCATGCCCTTCCAGGCCGTAGCGTTGAAGGACTTGTCATCGATACCACCGACATCTGTTACCTGGCAGGCCAGGAAGCCACCTTCTTCCTCTTCGGGAGGGAAGAGATCATCGTAGGTGACGTCGAAGTCAGGTCCGAAGTATTTGGCGTTGATTTCCTCGATGAAGCCGTTGGCGAATAGCTCTTCAATAGCGGCATTGACTGGCTCAACCAGTTCGCTGCCCTCTGGGAAGATGAAACCCAGGTGATCACTGGATAGTGAGGGGCCAACCAGCTTGAGAGCGTCAGCGTTCTCGCCCAGGTAACCTTGACCAGCAACCTCATCAATGATCACGGCGTCGATATCACCTGCGATGAGCGCCTGTACAGCGAAGGGGAACTGCTCGAAAGCAGAGATTCGTTCTTCGGGGAGGAAATTGGACGCGGTGGCGTAATTTGTGGTGCCAGTCTGCGTGCCAAGCTTGAGCTCATCATTGTCGACGATATCTTCGATACTCTCGATGCGCTCCTCGTCGATACGGACCAGGAGACGCTGTTCGATGGCGACATAGCCCATGGAGAAGTCCACGATCTCATCGCGTTCTTCGGTGATGGTGATACCATCGCCAGCGGCATCGAACTGGCCGTCAGCAACAGCCTGGATCATGCCTTCCCAGGCAGCTTCGACGTAGACAGCTTTACAGTTCAGAACTTTGCAGATTTCATCCCAGATTTCGTAGTCCCAGCCAGTGGGCTCGCCAGTCTCGGGATCAATGTAGTTGAAGGGCAGATAGGCGTTTTCGACGGCGATAGTGACTTCGCGTCCACCAAGGTCGGTCATGCCCATCTCTTCGGCTTCTGCGGGTTCTTCTGCTTCTTCGGCTTCAGCTTCTTCTGCTGGTTCGGCTTCCTCAACGGCAGGTTCAACCGGGGTCGGTTGGCAGGCCGCAACAATGAGGCTTGCTGCGAGAAGCAGCGTCAGGATCCATAGGATCTTCTTCATAAAACTCTCTCCTTTACTCAAAAAATTTGATTACCTTTTGGGGAATCTCCCCAAAAACACCACATATGAGGATAGACTATCTTGACAAAATACGCAAGGGGGAAACTCCAATTTTTATGATACTTTTCTGTTGAAATAAGGCTTGCATGTGACACCATTTTTGGTCTGCGAAAAATCTTTTGCAGGCGAACTGCGATTTTGTCTATTGTTCACTTCCCACCTTTCTAGAGGAGATGACAAGTGACCAAAACAAAACCCCCGGAAAGCCGGGGGCCAATTCGTATACTATCAAGATGAACGTAAATCGCGTAGGATTGCCTCCGGTCATAGGAAAACATGGTGCTTATGTCGACGGTGGACTCGTTTCATACGCATAATGGCACCTTTTTATCATGAATTAGTGGCTACGGTCAAGCAGGTTGGGCTGTATTTATGAAACCTTTATGTTCGTGAATCATGAGCAATTCATGGAGAACCGGTTATTGGATAGTCCCACGGCGTTTCCCAGTGAGCCATTTGGAACCATTCCGCGCGATGGCTTTGATGTGTTAAAATCAGGCAAATTGTACAGGCGAGAGGCTGAGGAACCAATGACTTCAAGTGAAACCCCAATCCCAACGGATTTTATCCGTGAAGCGGTCAAAGATGATCTAGCCAACGGGCGATATGATTATGTACGAACTCGTTTGCCACCGGAACCGAATGGCTATTTACACATTGGACATGCAAAAGCGTTTTTGATCGATTTCCTGGTAGCGGTTGATTTTGGTGGTGAATTGAACCTGCGCTTCGATGATACCAATCCTACAAAAGAGGAAACCGAATTCGTCGAAGCCATCAAAGAAGATGCCCAATGGCTCGGCATCGATTGGGGTGATCGTGAATTTTATGCCTCAGATTATTTCGATGAGCTCTATGAGTGGGCTATTCGGCTGGTAAAAAAGGGGAAAGCCTATGTAGATGATCAGACCGCCGAGGAGGTCAGTCGTAATCGAGGCACGCTGACAAAGCCAGGAGTAAATAGCCCCTATCGCGACCGGTCTGTTGAAGAGAATCTTGATCTGCTGGAGCGTATGAAAAATGGTGAGTTCCCCGATGGCAGCCGAATATTGCGTGCCAAGATCGATATGGCTTCTGGGAATATCAACCTGCGCGATCCGGCAATGTATCGCATCATCCACGAGCCACCACATCACCGCACGGGGAAGAAGTGGTGCATTTACCCCATGTATGATTGGTCTCATGGACAGAATGACTCCATGGAAAAAGTTACGCATTCGCTTTGCGACATTGGCTATGAAGCCCACCGTCCGCTTTATGAGTGGTTCCTCGAAGAATTGGGGGAGTTTGTGCCCCGTCAGATCGAGTTTGCACGTTTGAATTTGTCCTACACTATCTTGAGCAAGCGTTATCTCCGGCGGATGGTCGAGAAGGGCCTGGTAAGTGGTTGGGATGATCCGCGCATGCCTACTTTGAGGGCGATGCGTCGTAGGGGGTTCACACCCGAGGCAATTGTGGATTTCATCCAGAAGGTGGGCATTGCCAAGAATTACAACATGGTCGATATCGCCTTGTTAGAAGCGGGTGTACGGACGGATTTGAACATCCGTGCCGAACGCCGAATGGCTGTGCTCAACCCTCTGAAAGTGGTGATCACCAACTACCCCGAGGGACAAGACGAAGAGTTAGAAGCGATAAATAACCCAGAGGACGAATCTGCTGGAACACGCAAAGTGCCTTTCTCACGTGAGATTTACATCGAACGCGAAGATTTCCGAGAAGACCCTCCAAGGAAATATTTCCGTCTGGGCCCCGACCGGGAAGTGCGCTTGCGCTACGGATATTTCATCAAGTGCCATGATTTCATTAAGGATGAAAATGGCCAAGTCATCGAAGTGCACTGCACCTACGATCCTGAAACCAAAGGCGGCTATGCGCCTGATGGCCGCAAGGTTCGCGGTACACTGCACTGGGTTTCTGCGCCTCATGCTGTTGAAGCGGAAATCCGCTTGTACGACCGCCTGTTCACCAAGGAAGATCCTATGGACTTCGATGCGGAGGCAGGAGAGGACTTCATAGATTTCTTGAATCCGGACTCACTAACGATCCTTCCCCATTGCAAGATAGAACCCAGCCTGGCGGAGGGCGAGCCGGGGGATCGCTACCAGTTTGAACGGCGGGGATATTTTTGCGTGGATACTGATTCCAATCCTGAAAAACTGGTTTTCAACCGCACCCTAGCCCTGCGCGACACCTGGGCTAAGATCAGAAAAAAACAGAAGTAAATGAACTAAAAAAATAGGCGGCCTCTTGGCCGCCTATTTTTTTAGCAATATGCCACTACTCGATGGCTAATTTGATTTCCCCTTGTTTCTTAGGATTTTTCCCAACCATCCCAGTATAAAACTCGCGAATGATCTCGAAATCTGCTTGAATATCCCCACTGGGTTTAAAACTGGGGCCTAGGCCGCAGATCTTGTTGCCAAAATCTAAATAGCACATCACGATAGGTACATTGGCTTTCAGAGCAATATAGTAGAAACCCGTGCGCCAATACGTTGTTTTACTGCGAGTTCCTTCCGGAGCCAGACCAATGACAAGGTCATCGTATTCATCGAATTTTGCCGCGATCTGATCTACCAATCTGGTGCTTTTCTTTCGATTTACGGGAATCGCGCCCATAGACCGCATAAAGACTCCGATTGGACCTCTGAAAAGCGTGTCTTTGCCCATCAAGCGGATAGGGATGCGTTCTGCTGCCATGAAAAACATCATAACGAAAAAATCCCAATTCGAGGTATGGGGCGCACCAATGAGAACGTATTGCGAAGTGCGCGGGGGAATGACGTGAGTGCGCCACCCCATGATGGCGAGAGTTTTCCTGGCAATTACTTGAGCCAGGGATGATCTTTGAATACCGACAGCTAGAGACATAGTTTCCCTCTGTTAGGCAAATTTGGACTGGATTGTAATCGAAGATGATCGTATCTGCCAACTAGCCATTGTCGTGTATTTCACCACAGGAATTCCCAAAGACTCAAAAGGTGTAACTTTGCCAATCGCAAATCCTATGGCATAATCTTGGGCTGTATCTACCTTTAGGAGAAATTCGTGGAATATTCGAAAATTTGTGTTCTTGGTCTGGGATACATTGGCCTGCCAACTGCCAGTACATTTGCAACACACGGAGTGCGTGTGGTGGGGGTGGACGTCAACCCTCAGGTCGTGGAAACCCTGCAGAACGGCGGTTTGCACATCCATGAACCGGGGTTGCGCACCCTCGTTCAGGCTGCGCTGAAATCGGGAAACCTGTCCATTTCTACTCAAGCAGAAGAAGCCCAGGCTTTTATCATCGCCGTCCCCACTCCATTCAAAGAAGACAAGAAGGCCGATCTAGAGTATGTCAATTCGGCCAGCGAGGCGATTGTCCCTCATTTGCAGCCAGGCAACCTGGTTGTGCTAGAATCGACCTCACCCCCCCGCACGACCATTGATGTAGTAGCGCCCATCCTGGAGAAATCGGGATTGAAGGCTGGAAAAGATTTCCACCTGGCCTATTCTCCTGAGCGAGTGCTGCCGGGTCAGATCCTGCGTGAATTGATCGATAATGCCCGCGTGATCGGCGGTATCGACCAGGTTTCTGCTGATGCAGGCCGCGATCTCTATGCCACCTTTGTGCGCGGTGAGATCATTTGTACGACGGCTACTACTGCAGAGATGGTCAAGCTGATGGAGAATACCTACCGGGATGTCAATATTGCCATCGCTAACGAGTTCTCCCGGTTGGCAAGTCGCTTTGGCGTCGATGTTTGGGAAGCCATTGCGCTGGCCAACCGCCATCCCAGGGTGAATATCCATCGACCGGGACCTGGCGTTGGCGGCCATTGCATCAGTGTCGATCCCTGGTTTTTAGTTGAAGCCGCACCTGATCTGACTCCCCTGATTTCTACATCTCGCCAGGTCAATGACGACCAACCCCAGGTGGTGGTGGATTTGCTCCAGGATGCCTTGGGTGAGTTGAATGGGAAGCGCATCGCTGTCCTGGGCCTGGCCTATAAACCGGATGTTGATGATCTGCGCGAGAGTCCCGCTGTGGATATTGCCTATCGCTTGATCGAATTAGGAGCAGAGGTTGTCGCATATGAGCCTTACAAGCTGGATGCTGAGTTCCCTAAGATAACCATGGCTCAAAGTTTGGGGGTCGCCTTGAGTGGAGCGGATGGGCTGGCATTGTTGGTGGGTCATGCCCCTTTGAGAGATCTCGTCCCCGAGCAGGTCGCGGTGCAAACCAAGGCCCGAATTGCCCTTGATGCCGTCAACGGCTGGAATCCTGCGGAATGGGAAGAAACAGGATTTCGCCTTATTCGCCTCGGCGTAGGCGCTGACAACTAAACACTTACTATGCGCGTTCTCTCAATTTTTGGCACCCGGCCCGAAGCGGTCAAAATGGCCCCAGTTGTTCGCCAACTAAATCGAACTCCCCAGATCGAATCTCAGGTCTGTGTGACCGCCCAGCACCGCCAGATGCTCGATCAGGTCTTGGAGTTGTTCGAGATTGTCCCAGATGTCGATCTCGACTTGATGCGACCGAACCAATCCCTGGCGCAGATGACTGCCCGAGTATTTACCCATCTCGACCCAGTGCTTACAGACTTGAAACCCGATTGGATATTAGTGCAGGGAGATACCACCACGGTGGCTTCGGCTGCATTGCTGGCCTATTACCGGCGCATCAAAGTCGGCCATGTCGAAGCCGGTTTGCGAACGGGAGATAAGTGGCAGCCTTTTCCTGAAGAAGTGAATCGCAAAGTTGCTGGCGTAACTGCCGACCTGCATTTTGCACCCACGGAATGGTCACGTGATAACCTTTTGCGCGAAAATGTCCCAGATGAGCAAATCATCGTTACTGGCAACCCTGTGATTGACGCCCTCCATTGGGTATCGAAGAAACCCTTCGACATATCAACGTTGAACGTTCAAGCGGTTGAAAGTTCCAATGTGCGGACGATTACTATAACCGCCCATCGGCGTGAGAACTTCGGCGAGCCGCTTGAAAACATTTGTGCCGCCCTGCGCCAGCTCGCAGAGCACTATGGCGATCGAATACAAATTATCTACCCCGTGCACCTCAATCCCAACATCCAGGGGCCTGTGCACAAACTGCTAGGTGAGATTCCAAATATCACTCTCCTCGAGCCGTTAGATTATCTTCCAATGGTGCATCTGATGAAAAATTCTGCTCTGGTGCTGACGGATTCGGGCGGATTACAGGAAGAAGCACCTGGACTGGGTGTGCCCGTTCTAGTATTACGGGAAGTTACCGAGCGCCCCGAAGGTCTTGAAGCAGGTACGGTGAAGCTTGTCGGAACAGACACACAGCGCATACTTGATGAAGCTCGCCTCCTATTGGATGACCCCACAGCCCATGAAACCATGGCCAAGGCTGTCAATCCATATGGCGATGGACACGCTGCCCGGCGCATCGTGGATGCAATTTTAGATTTTTGAGTTTTTATTCGCGAAGCAAATACCCTGCAGCTTGCTGCGTGGGTTCCACGCATGTAGCAAAACCCTGAAAATTGCCACTCTAAACCCCTATGGATTTCATCACGCGCCTGACCTATCTTCGTAGGAACCCTGTTTTTGGGGGGATTGCCTATTATGCCCTCAAGATCTTGGGTGTGGAGATTCCTCACTCTGTGCCTATCGGGACTGATCTGGAGATCGCTCACGGTGGCTTTGGAATCGTGGTCCACTCGAAAGCCGTAATCGGCCATGGTGTGAAGATCTATCCCGGAGTCAGTTTGGGTCGGGCGGATATCCACAAACCTATGGCAGAGTCTGCCTTCGAGAGCATTGTCATTGAAGATGAGGTCATACTGTCCCCTGGTTCGAAGGTGTTGTGCAAAGAGGGCGTTCTGCGCGTGGGGAGGGGGACTATTGTTGGCGCAAATGCAGTGCTATTGAATTCAACCGGTGACAATGAGATTTGGGCCGGTATCCCAGCAAGATGCATTGGTACGCGTGACAATTTGGAAACTGAAACGTGACACGTATTTGTATCGTCCCCAACGTATCTGGAGTTGGGGGGATGGTTTCTTTCAGAGATAAATTTGTTACTGGATTGAACGATCGCGGCATCGAAGTCGATCACGATCTGCAACGTGCGAAGTGCGACGCGATTCTTGTCATCGGCGGGACCCGCGACCTGCCAGGCCTATGGAATGCAAAACGACGCGGTGTGCGTATCGTCCAACGCCTCAATGGCATGAACTGGCTACACCGTAAATTTCGTACCGGTACTCGCCATTATCTACGAGCTGAGTATGGCAACCTGATCTTGCGGATTATTCGCTCGAAAATAGCTGACCACGTCATCTACCAAAGCGATTTCGCTCGTACCTGGTGGGAGCGTGAACATGGACCCACGCGCGTAGCCAGTTCGGTTGTTTATAACGGGATTGACCTTGATACTTACGCACCAGATGAAACACCTAGCTCACAACCTCCAACCTCTACCTTCCAACTTCTGATGGTCGAAGGCAGCTTGATGGGTGGTTATGAACTTGGTTTGGAGACTGCCGTCCAGCTTGTTGAATGTCTCAATTCCTCGTACCGGCTAGAATTAGGTCAACCTGTAGAGCTGATGGTGGTTGGGCGTGTTGCCGACAACGTGAAAATGAAATATGCTGGCAAGACGAATCATCCCATCGTTTGGCGAGGGTTGGTAAACCCAGAAGAAATCCCCGATATCGATCGTTCTGCGCACTTGTTATACGCCTCAGATATAAATGCGGCTTGTCCCAATTCCGTCATCGAAGCCCTGGCTTGTGGGACCCCGGTGCTCTCTTTTGATACAGGTGCGCTTCCTGAATTAGTGCACGGGGATGCCGGTAGGGTAGTTCCCTACAGCAGCGATCCATGGAAGTTGGAGCAACCTGACATAGCCTCCCTGGCCGATGCCGCAGTAGAATTATTGTTGGATCAAGATCGATTTCGAACAGCAGCCCGCCAGCGCGCTGTGGAAGCCTTTGGCTTGGATCAGATGTTGGATAGATATTTATGCGAAATGGTGAACCACTAAGGTCACCAAGGATCACAAAGTGTGGAGTTTCTCCTTCGTGACCCTTGGAGGTTGTTGTGGTTAATTCGTCTCTGGTGACTTTGTGTTGAAAAATGCCGTAATTCGTTTTAGTGCAGGTTTGTCTCGGATACTGCCTGTATCGATAAAAAAATCCCTTTACCGGCTTGGACCTATGGCGCAGGCAATTCGCGGGGTATTGAATCACGCCGCGCCTGAAGGTCTCAGCGAGATCGAAATCTCCGCCGGGAAGGTGGCTGGAATGAGGATGTGCCTCGACCTGCAAACTGAGAAAGATTATTGGCTGGGTACCTACGAAACCGATTTGCAGGCCGCGATCAGCGATTTTGTAGAGCCAGGCTGGGTGGCATATGATGTAGGCGCCAATATCGGCTATATCTCCTTATTGCTGGCCCGGGTAGTAGGATCCGCTGGGAGAGTATGCGCCTTCGAAGCGTTGCCAAAAAATATCGAACGCCTGGAAATGAATGTGGCCTTGAACGGTTTAGGCTCTAGGGTTCAAATCATCCACGGGGCCGTAGGAGCAGCTTCGACCCCAGTCCGCTTCTTGATCGGACCCTCTGGCGCGATGGGTAAAGCTGAAGGCTCCGCGGGTCGCTCCGACCTGCACTCAGAGTCTATCGAAGTGCCCGGGTATTCGCTCGATGATTATGTGTATCGTCTCGGTAATCCTGCACCACAGGTGATCAAGATGGATATCGAAGGGGGGGAAGCGCTTGCTCTTCCAGGGATGGGCCAGGTGTTGCACGAAGCGCGACCTTTGGTATTCTTGGAATTGCACGGACCCGATGCCGCGCAAGTTATCTGGGATTCGCTTGTGGCGGCTGGATATTCCATAACCCGTATGTCATCTGGCTATCCACGCGTGTCTTCCTGGGAATACTTGGATTGGAAATCGTATTTGGTTGCGCTGCCATGAATACCCAACCTCCAACCTCTAATCTCCAATTCCCGGGGCATGTGGCCTTGCAGCAGCGCGTGCTCCCCACATACCGCGCTCCATTCTTTGATCTTTTGGCTCGATCCTGCCAGGGTGGCTTGAGTGTATTCGCAGGCCAATCCCTGGATGTGGAAGGGATTCCCTCGACTGCGAGTTTAGACGTAGCTCAACTCACCCTTGCAGAAAATTGCCATTTTTCTGACCCCTCCTCAAAATTCTACCTGTGCTGGCAAAAGGGGATCGTCCAATGGTTAGAAGAAGCTGACCCGGACGTTTTGATCCTGGAAGCCAACCCCCGGTACCCGAGCAACCGAAGGGCGATCCGATGGATGAAGAAGCGTGGACATTCTATCCTGGGGTGGGGGCTGGGTGCGCCTCCCCTGGGGGGGACGCTTGCCCCCATACGTGATCGGGCCCGTAGCGCGTATATGCGATTGCTGGATGGTGTAATTGCGTATAGCCACATAGGGGCGAGGCAGTATCGGACTATGGGAGTACCCTCTGCTCAGGTTTTTGTGGCCACCAATGCCGCCATGGCGCGCCCAACCAAATCCGCTCCAAATCGATTGCACACGACAACACACCCTCTTACTATGCTGTTTGTCGGTCGCTTGCAAGAACGCAAAGGTCTGGATGTTTTATTTGTTGCCTGCTCGGCGTTACCCAAAGAGATTCAACCGCGGGTGGTGGTCGTGGGGGATGGACCTGCCAGAGCCAACTTCGAGGAATTGGCGGCCCAAACCTATCCTCAAGCTGAATTCGTTGGGCCAAAGTATGGAGATGAAATTCAAGCTTATTTTGAGATGGCAGATTTGTTTGCACTCCCCGGGACGGGAGGTCTTGCCGTTCAGCAGGCCATGAGCTATGGCTTACCTGTCATCGTTGCCAAGGGAGATGGCACGCAGAATGACCTGGTCCGGCCAGGTAATGGCTGGCTGGTTCCTCCAGGAGACCAACAAGCATTTACCGAAGCTTTGCAAGAAGCGCTTGCAGATATCCCTCGCTTACGCCAGATGGGAGCAGAATCGTTTCGAATTGTCGTTGAAGAGGTCAACATCGAGACCATGGTTTCTTCATTTGTGAAAGCCCTTCGAGCTGTAAAGGGAATATGAAACTATTATTTCTTGCCGACGGGCGCTCGCCGATCGCCCTAAATTGGATGCGATATTTTGTGGAGAAGGGTCACGAAGTGCACCTGGCCTCCCTCTACCCGTGCCGGCCAGATCTTGATCTGGCATCGCTGACGCCCATCCCGGTAGCGTTCAGCGGGGCCGTAGAACAAGGTCAAACTGCAAAAGGGGGGAAGGCGAGCCTGTTGAGAAAAATCGCCACACCCAATTTTCGAACTTGGCTGCGTCAACAATTTGTCCCGCGCAGCCTACCAAAAGCTGCGATGGTTTTCCAATCGCTAGTTTCAAATCTCCAGCCGGACCTGATCCACGCAATGCGCGTTCCATATGAGGGGATGGTAGCTGCCCTTACGTGTGACCACCTCTCTGCGCCTCGCCCACCATTACTGGTTTCTGTATGGGGCAACGACTTCACCCTCCATGCCCCTGCGACCCGTCAATTGACTAAGCTCACGAAACTCTCCATGGAGAGAGCTGACGCGCTGCATACGGATTGTCATCGTGATCTGAAAATGGCTCAGGAGTGGGGTTTTTCTTCAATAAAGCCCGCAGTTGTTTTGCCCGGCGCGGGGGGCATCCAATCAGACATTTTTTACTCACAAGCTGAAGCGCGCCAGCCGGTGATCATCAACCCGCGCGGGATGCGGGCCTATGTGCGAAACGATACGTTCTTCAAGGCGATTTCAAAGGTTTTGGCAGACAAACCCCAAAGCCGATTCCTGTGCCCTGCCATGCAGAACCAACCTGAAGCTGAACTATGGGCTGCCCGTTTGGGTGTAGGTGAATCTCTCGAATTGATGCCCAAACTGTCCCGCGCTCAAATCGCGGATAATTTTCGACAATCCCAAATCGTCACCTCGATCACGACTCACGATGGAACGCCTAATTCCTTATTAGAGGCCATGGCGTGTGGCTGTTTCCCTATCGTTGGGGATATTGAATCTTTGCGAGAGTGGATCACCCCAGGGGTGAATGGATTATTGGTGGATCCCCAAGACTCAAAGGCGTTAGCGAGCGCGATCTTGACAGCGTTAAGTGATGAGCAGTTGCGCGCTCGTGCCAGGAAACATAATCTGGAATTGATCGCTCATCGAGCAGAATATCGATATGTTATGGGGAAAGCTGAGCAGTTTTACGATCAGCTGAGTCAACTTGGTCATTCGTTGTGAGTTAATACCCTGAACAAGTTCAACTTTTCAAAATAGTTGAACTTCTGAGTTTGTTCTTTTCAAGTTGTTCAGATTGAATCTGGATTAATAAATTTCTCCCAAGCAGATTCGAAATTCGACATAACACTGGGATTCCCCAAGATATCCGAAAATTGCCATAACCAGTCGCGGATGTATTCCAAATCAAGTTTATTTCCTTGTCGGTAGATTACCCCCTGAATGTCAAAGATATCTTGAGGTCGGCCAGCAACGGCTTTATGAATGATCAAATCTTCGGGGGAACAAACCTGCAATTTCTCTCCTAACTCGACTTCAAATTCGATTGAGCGAGCAAACATTTCAAACTCATAACCAGGTAAGGCCAGGGATATATCGACATCTACCCCGTTACTAGCCGTCACTAAGATCATGCGAGATTTTTGAGCGAGTTCAATGGGGTTATTGGTACGTGAGGAAAATTGACCTGTTATTAGGCGAACCAGTGGTTCTGAGCCTTCATCAAGAGAGGCCGCAATGGTGAAGTCTGTGTCAACTGTCAAACGTGTTCCCCCATGGATTTGGGCTGCTAATCCTCCGATGAGAACATGGGTTATCTCGTGTTTGGTCAAGAAATCACTAATTTCGAGAGCAGCCGACAATGGTTTTGGGATCATTCGATAAGGCCTCGTTCCAGCGCAAGTTTTTCGAATGCACGCCGTAACTGGATGTGATTATCGAGCCGCCATTGCTCAATTCTTTTCCAATTTCCCTCTCCATGTTTTCCCGAATGTTCCCACGCATCATATAGATCTGAAAAATCTTCGAGAACATCTTGAGAATTCTGTTTTCTTAATAATTCTCGTCGTTCGGCCTCCGTAATGCGGTTGACCTCAGCATAACCACGAAGAGTTTTGAGAACGATTTCCTTATCTAACTTGCTCATATCACACTCCAACTGAATTTTATCATGCTCGCAGGCGCTTTTTACGCCATACGGCATAGCGCGAGAAGAACCGCACACCGATCCCCGAGAGGGTAAGTTGGGGACTGACCGAGTGCTTCAAAGATTCTTTCAATGTTTCGGCATCATGGAAAGGGGAGAGCAGCAACGAGCCGCGCCCTATTTCGAAGGCCGCGTGAGCATCTGAGCCATGTGTGCCAAGGAGGGCGTGTTGACGAGCGAATTTCTGTGCTTGCCAGTTGAAACCCGGCCAAAGGCAACGGGCATTGAACGTTTCGATGGCATCGATTTGTGGCAGTATCTCCATGAGCGCTTCCATTCGCCAGTGACCTTTGCGGAAGATATCAAAAGGGTGTGATACGCTGATAAAAGCCCCCTGCTCTCTTAACTGATCGATCGTAGCCTGTGGGGTCAGTCCAGCAGGTATTTCCTCTTCTACAAAGAAGGCTAACAACTCTCCCTGCGTAGTGAGGATCTCCTCCCCAATGATAATTCGTTTGGGGTCGAGCTCTTTGGCGCGCAAGGCCCCCTCAATGGTGTTGTGATCCGTGATGGCGATGCGATCGAGGCCTTTACGTTGACATACGGCGATCAGTTTCTCAGGCGTCGTCAAGCTGTCGGGAGAGATGATTGTGTGGCAATGGAAATCGACCCGGATCAATTTGTCCCTGCTCATTTGGATTCCTCTGAGGTTTTCAGCCCCAACAGCTCTCGCGAGAAAGTCCAGGTGATCAAGCCCAGGATGAGCCCAAACCAAAAGGTGGCGAAACGAATCAAGAGGGTGGCTGCAGCGGAGGTGTCACTGCTCAATCCCAATAGCAGGGCCAACATGCCAGCAATGGATGCTTCCGCAGCCCCTAAACCGCCTGGGAGGGCTGATGCCGCGCCGACCACTGTCGAAAAAGCCAGTACGAAAACGGCAATGGAAAGTGTTTCCCAGCCGGTTGGGATTCCTAAGCCTATGAGGATAGCGTAAAATCCGATCCCCTCACCGAACCAAGAAATGGTACCCAGTGCGACTGCCAGGAGCGTCGCGCCGGGCTTGAATAGTGAGAAACTGCCTTCATAGAATTCCCGTAGTGAGGGCGCTACACGTTTTACCAGGGGAACTTTACTGGCAAAATCGAGTAGAGCAAGCGCTAGCGGCCGAATTTGCGAAACGATGATAATCGTAAGCAGGATTGCCAGGATGATGGCAAATGCAGGCCAATATTGAGGATAGGCAATCACCCCTATAGTCGAGAGCAATAACACCGCCAACCCATCGCTAATGCGTTCCGCCAGCACAACCGAGATACCTCTGGCAACAGATACACCGGTCCGATGGTGAATCCAGACTCCTTTGAGCGCCTCACCAACTTTGCCCGGGGTTACGGCCAGGGGAAAACCGGCTACAAAAAGGTGGAAACTTTCCAAGATGGATATTTCGCTTGCTCCGACTTGACGCAGGTAAAAGTGGAATTTGAATCCCCGCAGCAGGTAATTGAACATGGTCAAAAGCAGCACGAGGGGAAAGTATTGCCAACGAAATGATAAGAACTTACTACTGACCTGGTGTAAATCGGATGCCAGCGTCAATCCGATCATTACCAGGAAGCCGAAGAGCAGGCCGATAATCAGTCGGCGGGTGAGAGATGAGCTAGCTCGAGGTGGCATGTGGGATTTCGGTGTCAACAGCGAGGGGGCTGGGGTGCAGGTGTTTGAATGATGATAATTGACATCAACCGACCACCTACACTCCCAGGCTCCCCAGCATTGAAATGTGTTATTTTCTACCCAAAAGATAGGCTAAACCGACAGCTCCCGCGGCGAGGATGGTCATTCCCGCGATGGCCTGCTTGACCGTCTTGGGCTCTACACCTGGCATCACCACTTCACCATCGCCGTACTCCTTGAACATCTGCCCCCATTTCGTGCCCAGGGCGCTCTCTACTCGTTTGCGACCCACAAAGGGATACCAGTAGACATTGTGATAGAAATTGCTGGCAAAATATGCCCAGGGGACAATGGGGCTGCGCAGCAAGGGCTTTTCAACAAAGTTCAGCCAGCCATGATAAATCCATTTTTGGCCGGTGCTGGCGAGAGTATCTTCCTGAATGAAATGCCAGTCTGGTTCGCTCTCGATGTCGTGGCCGACGATCTCGATCTGGCGTGGATCACCAACGCCAAGGCCCATCTCGTGGGCCAGGCAGATGAAGCGCAAACTCAGGGGATCGAATCCCTGCAATTTTGCCGAAACCGCATCAATGGCAACCTGATCAGCCGACGCGAGCAGGACATCCTTTTCATGCCAGCGCATCGCCCTAGGGCCAGGACCATCCCCAGCGAAGGTGCCGTCCATCACTGCAAAGATGCCCGGGTGAATATCCTGCTGAATGGATAGCAAGTCAACCAGCGTGTCATGGATCACAGAATGGGTCCAATGGCGGTGGCGGTGCAACAGTCCACCAAAGGCATTTTTCATCGCTCCAGTGATGGTGGTGAAAACATGCGTCTTCACAGTGGGTAGATGGATGATATTCATGCCGAACAGCGCTTTGGGGATGTGCACGCCGTCAGGGAATACTTCGTCGAGAACCAAGAACGGACGACCTTTGGGTTGGTACTCTACCCACTCGAAATCTTGCTCGTAAAGATATAAACAAGGCACATCGTTTGTATCCGTGACAAAGCGGTGTTTGTTGTTGCGCTCCCCATCTGAGGTATCGACGACTACGGTGTCATTGTGCACGCCGACCAGGTCATCATAGCCCGCGCTTTTGAGCGTCTTGATCACACCATCGAGCTGCCAGGGCGTTGTTGAGCAGGCGGGGTACCAGGTCTGCCAGGAAATATTTATCTTCAAGCCGGTTTGATTTTCCTTGGGCAGAGCCTCTTCGAAACCAGCTTTCTGCATGACCTCTTGTATATCATCAAGAATAGTATCGGGTGAAGTTTTTACAACGGCAACTTTTCCGTAGCCGGGGAATTTAGCCATTTTTGCCTCCAAATTGTTATAGGCTCTCCAGGAATTGCTTGGGGCACACCCTGAGTGCTTCCCAGAGAGTCAGGAACTGATTATCCTATAGTATAATGAAAATGCATAGCAAGTTTGAAAATCATCCTACGCGTCTAATGAATTGTTCTTTTCTAGGTGCTTTGAGGATACCAATTGAGATTGATTTATGACAAGCACCGGGGTATTTAAGCATATCATCATGTATTTTGCAAATGGAAATGTCTGAAACAGCACTGATTTTTCGTATTACTAAAGCAAGATGAGAAGATAGAATGTAGCTGATCAATGTCGGGGATAAAGTCTTTTTTTGGCAGAGTGCCACTCCAGGCATTCGCTTTCGGAGTTTTTTCGATTTACCTTTTCTACCGCCTTTCGCTGCCAGTAGAAAGTGTATATGATATTGAGCTAACCAAAGATCTTGGGAACCCCAGCGGGGCTATGATCCAAGAGGTCACGGACGCGCATGCATTTCTGTCTTACGGCAAGCATGGCGTGGTAGCGATGAACATTCAGAACAAAGAGAATGTTTTCGAGGCGGGAAGTTTCGACACGTTTGGGACTGCCAGGGGATTAGCGCTAAAAGATAAAAAGTTATTTGTCGCCGATGGGGTGAATGGCATTGTCATCTTGGATGTAAGCGACCCAACCAATCTGGTGCAACTCAGGCATATTCCTGGCATAAGCGACGCCCGTGATGTTGTAGTCAAGGGAGATTATGCTTATATTGCGGATGGAAAGAGTGGTCTATATTCCCTGCGAGTGAATCCATTCCCTGCGGAAGGTGAAACACCGCAACTGCGGAACAACGGCGATGCTGGCGTAGGGCTTTCCCGCATCCTAGTTCGAGGAAATCAAATCTACACCATCGGATTAGACAATAATTTGCATTTTTTCAAAATCGATGGCAATCAGCCAGCTGTCGCGGCAAAAACCCCGACGATTCCAATTGGTACGCCCATTCGAGATTTCAAGCTTTGGGAATCGCACCTGTTTCTGGTGGCCGATGGACTCGGTTTGGCCTGGATCAAGAATCCCTCTGAGGCGACAACCGAAATTGGGGGTAACTATGCCATCACAGGGGTGATTAACACGCTTGATGTTTACGGTGATTTTGCCTTTTTAGGCGTTTCTGGAAGTGGGATCAAAGCTTACGATATCTCCAATCCTGAGCACATTCAACTGGTTTCGGATGGGGGCGATGTTGAAGATGATGATGTCAAACAACCCACCAGTCTGATCTTTGACGTGAGCTATATCGCTGGGGAGAGCAAGAGTTATATCTATGTTGGAGATGGACGCAAAGGCTTCAAATCGCTCAGTGTCGATTATAAAGCCAAAGGCTCCGACGATGACCAAGGAAAGGTATTGGGCAGTGTCGAAGATATCGCCGTCTTTGGGGATTATCTCTATGTGGCCAGTTGCGAACAGGGAATCTGGGTGATCGAAACCGAGGATGCCGAAGATGGCACAAAGAAAAAAGTAGCTTTTTATGAGATCAAGGAATTGCGTGGCTGTCCAAAGGCAGTCGATGTCGATGAAGATCACCTTTATCTGATCAATGTAACAGAAAGTGGATCAAGCATCAGCATCTACAACCGCTCTGTTTCCAATGTAACTCCTGAATTTCTGTCGGATATTGGAACCCCAGGTACAGCGAACGATCTTGTAGTATCGGGCGATTATATTTTCGTTGCGGATGGCAAACAGGGATTGCAGATTGCCCAACGGGGAGGGATTTTCAACGCCGTAATCGCAGGTCTGCAATTTGATGATGGCGATAGCAGGGTTGCAGATGCTCAGGGCATTTTCCTTCAGGATAACGTTGCCTACGTTGCGGCTGGTAATGAAGGGCTTCAGATCGTCAATGTCGCCGACCCTACAATTCCAACACTGTACTCTTCGCATGAAGTTGGTTTCTTCGCGCGCGCCGTCTATGTTCAGGAGCATCCCTTCGATAATTATCGGGATCGAAAATTGGCCTATATCGTTGGGGGGGATGACAACACCCCCAATGGACTGAAAGTTATTGATGTGACCGACCCAAGTCGCCCCCAGGATATTGGTAATTTGTTGGGAAGCTCTGAACCCATGATCGATGTTGTCGTGGAGGGTTCCACGGCCTATTTGTTGGAGAAAAACAAGGGTGTGCTGCTATTCAACATCGCGGACCCGGCTGCACCTTGGCGGATCGATTATGGGGAGAATATGCCCGCAGACTATTCTAGGTTAACACTCCATGATCACATCGTCTACATCGGCAAGCGGGAACAGGGGTTCGAAGCGATCAAGTTCAACGAGAGTAATGAGATCGTCGTGGTGCTGAAGGACAGCGGTAGATGGGTGGTTGAAGATGCTGTGGTGGTGGATCGCTACGTATATATTGTGGATGGCGCCAGGGGTTTGAGGATCGTCGATATCAGCGATTACCGCAACCCAACGATGGTCAGGTTCTACCCGACATCTGGACCTTCGCATGGCATAACGATTGATCGGAGTAGGAATAGAGCGTACCTTGCCAATTATGATCAGGGCATCGAAGTCATAGATATTTCTAATCTCGAGAACCCTTCCCAACTAGGGGTATTTGCTGATCTGAATGCCGCTGTGGATGTTGAGTTCACTGAAGAGTATGCCTATGTTGCTACCGGTGACGGCCTCGCAGTTCTGGATATTCGCAACCTGGAGGAGATCAAGCTTGTAGCGCTGCACAAATTGGAGGGTTCGATAAACGATATCACCGTTCGGGGTGATTATCTGTTTATTTCGAAAGGACATTCGGGGATGGTGGTTCTAAGCATTGTCAATCCCCAGAACCCTCATGAAATCACTGTTGAGCGTACCAATCTCAGTAATGCCATGAAGGCCATCTCTTCACCCTATCATGACCATCTGATCGTTGCAGATGGTGAGAACGGTCTAAACATCTTCGATGTCTCTAATCCGGCAATATTGCACCCAATTTTCGATTATGAAAACGAGGAGATCAATAAGACCACCGATATCTCAGTCATGGGAAGGTATATTGTCGCTGCGGATGATACCAATGGGGCGCGAATTTTCTATTTCCCAGGCGAGTATTATGTGCCTACATGGGAGGATACCGTTGAGATAGGCTCCAAGGGCGATTTAGTAAGAAACGCCATTGCCATCGATTTAACTACCGGAGAACCTGCCGACTTCCATGTGGTCATTTCAGAAGGCGAAGGTGGTTTGCGGGTCCGCAGAGTCGAAAAAGGGCTGCAGACAACGGCGATAAGCTTTGAGGAGGCGCCTGGAAAGGCGAACCTTTTTGAGCTTTTACTGGGGGGTTCGAATCCAAAACGCACACAACGAGACCGATTGCTATTCCTGGGAGGCATCGGCGGTTTCGCGCTTTCAACCTTGGTGATGCTGGTGATACTCTCTGGCAAGATTCTCCCCATCGAGTCTCAGGGAATTCAATCAGATGTGCTATCTCTCCTCAGTGCCTATCTACTTGGACGGCATGGCCCTGTTGTGTTTGTCGATGAAGGGGATCACTCGGTTCGCGATGACCCCTTTAAGAAGGTGGGCCCAGGCTTCATCAAGATCGATACCTGTAGTGCAGCTGTGCTCGAGAAGACGGCTTTCCAACCTGGGTTGGTGGGGGGGGTGCTTATGGCGATCCGTGGCAGTCATCCGAGGGAAAACCTGGGAATGCGCAGCGTCGACTGGGGAGTAAAATTTACGCACGTCGGTGAGCGAGTGCGCGGCATTGCAGATTTGCGCAGGCAAATTCGTCTAAAGCCAGGGGTCAAGGTTCACACACGTGATGGCATTGAGGTTAATAGTGTTGTATTTGCCCTTTTTACGCTTGGGGAACCTCCCGACGTTCTAAGAGTCGCCTATGAAGGGCATGACCAGATACCCGAAAACCTGCGGGTGTTCGGTACAAAACTGGTGCCCCCAGAAGATAATGGGGAGAGCAATTTCCAGGTGCAAGTTGTGAGCAAGATGCAAGATGATCTTGATCCGGAAGACAAGGTAGAGATCCACCAGTTCGTGCAATCATATCGAAGAAGAGCTGGGCTGAGTGTCGAAGCCGGCAAGAAGCCGCCCAAGAGATGGCGACCATTCCGTTTTTACCCAAACAGGGTGTTTTCAGCAATTACTTTGCGTCCGTATGATGTCTATGATGAAGAGCTTAAAGATTGGACGGAACTCCCGGTTCACATTGCAGTGAATATATTCCGCGAACATATTTCCCAACACCTTTATGACCGGCTGTATGATCCCAAAGAGCATCGAACCTATCCACTTGCAGATCTTAAGAATAGCTTGCGCACCCGCATGGTCAATATGGGTATTCTGGCATATCAATTTGTGGAAAGAAGTGATGGGGAGCCATTGGAGATTGACCAAGAATTAGGGGAAGGTGATCTGATCCTATACCCGGAGAGGGAGTTGAAAACGAAAAAAGTTCTCAGATCGCGGGGGATAAAGGTCATTACCGCAGGATTTACGGAACTGACCCCAAGCATTTCTGATGTCCAAAGCCATTATATGTATGATTATTGGCGCGCCCCCTGGCAACAAGAAGCCACAATCGTTCGTGCAGATCATGAATTACAGGCTATGCGCCTGAAGAACCAATCTCGCGCTCAAGCCCAACGAGATATGGCCTTTACCTTGTCGAAGATCCTTGCCTCAACAGAATATTCTCAGGAAGCAATGGCCTTGCGAGTATTCCAGGCACTTGAAGATCTCGCCGCGGACCCCGATATCAAACGTTTGCTGCCTGACAATACAGTCAATATGATCCGTGGTCTGAGGAATTTGCTGCTTCCTGGAGAGGCTTCGATTTTCTAGGTTTGAATTATGTTGAGAAGACAATCCATTAATACAAATCCATGGTTAGGTGGGTGCCTAGGTGGCCTCATCCGTATTTTGGGTATGTCATTAATTGTGTTGGTCATAGGCAGTATTGGTAGCGCGCTGTTCGAGAGTTTCGATACCAATACTGTGGTTAAAGGTTGGTTAGGTCACTTTTGGTACTTGAAAATCATTCCTGAGAAGGGCTTGAGAATTATCGCCTTTCTGGTGCGTAGTTATCGCTATTATCTGTTAGTGTTCCTTGGATTTTTGGGGATCTTCTATTTTGGGGCGCGCTATTTACGCGACATCTACGATCTAGAAAAACTTAGATGGGCATTTCGATATCTGTCATCGTTGATGTTTGGGTTTCCGTATCCCAAGATCACAATCCGTGACGGCGAAAAACAGCTCTCACAAGGTGAGTTCAATCTGTTGGACAAAATTGGTGGACCTGGTTATCTGGTCATTCAGCCTGGGAGTCTGGCTTTACTAGAAGGCGCCAACGGCACAACGCGCGTCTGCGCAGAAGGGTCAAATTTTGTAACCCGCTTCGAGAAGATCCGCGATGTGTTCAGCCTCGACGATCGCCAAGGATATATCGAATCAACCAGCGCGACAACGAAGGATGGGATAACCCTGGAGGTTCGCAATGTTCTCTATGGGTATCGGCTGCGCACTGGCCGAGTTTCCAGTGATACCGCGCGCCAAAATGCGGACTCGCCATATTCCTTTTCGTATCAGGCTGTGTTGAACCGAGTGTTTTCGCGTTCGGTTGGCTCAAAAGGGATCACACCCTGGCATAATATGGTCAATTTGGCAGTGGATGCTGCCATTACCGATTACGTTCGTAAGAACCTTTTCGATGATGTGACTGCGCCGCGCTTTGGGGAAACTGAACCCAGGATCGAAATTGCGAAAATCCTAAACTCCGAGAGCATTCGCAACCGTCTGAGAGGTGTGGGGGCCGAGTTGCTTTGGGTGGATATGGGACACTTCGAGGTCATGGATAAGCGCATAGAAGCTCAACGTGTAGAGACCTGGGGCGCCAAATGGCTCGGGGCGGCGAATGTCCGCAGGGCTTTAGGGGATGCCAAACAGCATTCATATCGGGATATCGGTCGTACTGAAGCTCAAGCTGAAATGATCATCGGCATTATGGATGCTTTTACCGATATGCAGAAACTTGTTGATGAAAATGGTCAGCCCATCGAGGATTCAGACAAATTGCGAGACGAACGAATAAAATCGATCATTTTGGCGCGTACGGCTCAAATCCTAGATTCCATGGCGTCTCAAGACGATATTCCACCATCACGCAGGTTCGGGGAGTTGCCTCCTCCAAAATAGATCGATATGTAATTTTGCTTCCGGGTGTAGAGGGTTCAATGATAACCATATATGATGCAAATGATTGGCTCAACAAATATGAAGGTGGTTATAGCCTTATTTGTGATGCCGCAAAACAGCTATTGAAACTGGCAAAAGATTCTCTCAAGCTTAATGATTATGAAGAAGGTTGGTATCTGGTCCAGCGAATCGCCAACATTTGTCAGGAATTTGGTGCCTCTGCAAAAGAAAAGGCCGATACCAGGGTTGCCTGTGCTGTGATTATTTACGAAATGGGCAAATTATATGAAGCAGCTGAATTGCTATACCAGGCACAAATTAATTACGGTAGTGATTTGCATAATAAAGCCGCTGCCTTGTGGATGCGGGGGTATGTATTGTGGAAGATTCCTCCCGAGCACGATAAGGCGATTGTGGAGTGGAGAAAGAGCATTCAATACTTGGAAGAATTGACCGATGATGTGCGTTTTGAGCACCAATTCGAAATCAGAGATATGTATCGCTTGAGGATTGATGCGATGAACCGAGCTATGGAAAAGG
>CAYWIC010000086.1:0-21919 GCA_964458115.1 uncultured Anaerolineales bacterium
CTCCCGTTTTAGCCTTGAAAGGGCTACGTCCTAGTCCCCTAGACGATGGGGGCGTTATTCAACAAGCTCAAGATTGAGCGAGCAGAATTCTACCAGACCCCTGAGAGCGGGTCAAGTAGGTTATTCAGAAATCGGCGGAGCGGGGGGTTCATCTGTGGTTGGGCGGGTACGACGCACTGCACGAGACGAACTGCCGGTCTGCGGGTCTAGCAACACATTCAGCCAGGTGAGGGCGCGATGATCATATTCGCGGCGGCCACACACATCACAAACCCAGGCGGGAAATTCTGGCACAGCAATGTACTCACCCGCCATTTGAGTGAAGTAGGTGATATGCCGTAACTGCAAAATGCCTGCCTGGCATTCTGGGCAAGAATAGGTTTCCTGGGGTTCGATGTGCTCTTCTTGGCTCATTGAAACTTTCTCAAACTCAAGGAGAAGCTAACGCAACCGAAGGGTGGTCTACTACACCCAATGATTCAAACGGCCAATAAACAAAGACCGCTTTGCCGACGATCAAATCTAACGGCACCGGACCCCAGCTATGAGAATCCGAAGAATTATTACGATTATCTCCTAGCACAAAAAGCTGTTCAGCAGAAATCTGCCATTCGCCATTATAGGTCGGCGGGGCGTTGATATAAGGCTCATCAAGCTGGCGCCCGTTGACATAGACATCGCCTTCATCAATGATCACCAAATCGCCGGGCAGGCCAATGATACGCTTTATGTAATCCTGATCGGGGTCACGCGGTAAGTGGAAGACAACCACATCGCCCCGCTCGGGTTCGCCTAACTTGTAGCTCAACTTAGAGACAATGAGGAACTCCCCGCTATCAAATGTAGGCACCATCGATTGCCCATCTACACGCACGCGGGCAGTAATGGCATTGATACCTAAAAACAAGATTACTGATAATAAGACTGTCTCAAGAATATCAACCAGGAATCGCCACACCCCAGGGCCGATACGTTGGGGTTGGGGGTCCTGCTCGATGGCTGGATCTGTATTGAAATCTTCCAAGGTTTTCTCCAATTTACTCGTCGCTCGATCTTTCGATCTGCGGGGCAGATTATAAAGCGCGTTCAACACTCCTGCAAGGATGAATAAACTAAAAGTTGAGATGCGCTTCGCACATCTCAGTTTTTGGGAATGTGCGCAAAGAAAATTACTAGTTCAATGAAGGAATATGCAGAGAATCGATGATTCCTACGATCACAGAAATCACACAGCCATCGGGCTGGTTGAGGGTCGCGCGGGCACCATTCCCTTCCCGGTTGACAAGTACGGTATCACCGATACCTGCGTGGGAATTATCCAGGGCGACGAAATCCCCCTCGGGGGGATCGCCAGGCAAGGTCAAGGGTTGTACGACCAACATACGCCGATTCTTATAATCTGGGTGGCTAATGGTGGTAACAACAGTGCCAACTACTTTTCCTATGGTCATTTCTTCTAGGTCGGAAAAAGGGTGTCTTGGGGGCGTGATCCCCAAAAATCCTTTTTCGGGATCTTGTTATGTATATTTTATGTAACCCTCTTTGAGGGTGTAATCAAACTCGCCATCGGGCTTGACCACTAGTTCATCCACAATGCCAATCAGAGCTAGGTCTACTGGCACGAATTTGTGCTCTTTCATCGCCAGGGCAGCCTCTCGGGAGCGGACCATCACGCACAAATCGCCAGGACCAGCATAAACTACGTCCGCAGCAACCTGCAAAGGTCCCGCCGGTTCTAAATTCCTATCCAACGGCTCAACTACTAGCAGTTTCAAACCCTTTAGATCAGGGTATTTGATCGTACAGATGGCTGTTCCGCGCACGCGTCCAAAAAGCATACGATCCCTATTTTGTATTGATATTTTGCAAAACACGTGTGATGATCGTGTCGAGCAACGTTTGATCCACAGAATCACCAAGTCGGGAGATGACAGCCTGTCGAACGCGTTGATGCAGGTCTACGCCGTTCGCAGGCTGTTGAGATGCTGCGGGGGCATTCGATGCGCTGGGAGACGATGTCTTGGCAATATTGGGTCGCTCAGGTGCGCCAGTGGGTTTATCGTGCGCTCGGACGAGATTTATTCCCAGACGCATGGCTTTATCGCGCGCTAGGTCGGTTAAGACGATATCATCGTCAACTTCTAAGGCAGTGATGCCCTGCCGGGCCAAATCTTCGATATCGCGTTCCGTATAAAACGTTTTTGGCATGGGACACTCCTAATGATGTGTCAGCCCAATTCCTTAGGTAGCAAGCCAACCGCGCTAGCCGAACAACGTTCTAAAAATACGCCCAACTTGGTTGGGCTACTACCCGAAAAACTTGATGAAACTTCATTAAAAATCGCTGGCCACACCCTCGATGCTTTCTAAGGCTTGGATGGCAGCATCGCGGGCTGTCAGGGCTTCAGACTCGATGCCTGATAACCACATACGACCAAAGCGGCCCACAGAGCTTACATGCACGATGTTAATGCTGGCTCTCTTTTCGGCCTCATTACAGGCAAAGTTGATATATGCCGCGGGGAAACATTCCACAACCAGCAATGTTTGCCCAGGAACCAGCATGCTGCCACGTCGCCAGCGGTTGAGCAACTGCGCCTGATAGGGGTCGATGTTGGTGATCAGTTGGACCGAGGCAACCTGAGGGCGAATGCGATCTTCGACATTCAACCCCAACCGATCCAACACAATGGCGCCTGATTCGAGCACATCTGCCTGGCTGAGAGAGTGAATCTCAAACATCCCGAATTCACGCTCAACTACCTGTGCTCCAGGTTTGGCCTCAGTTGCCTTTACAGCGATATCCACAGTGCGGAAAACTTCGTTGCCCGGTGCCATCTCGATATACAGCGAGGCCATGCCCTCAACTGGCAGATCTCCCTGAGTGATGGTTCCCACAAAGGCCGCGTACTGCGGCTGCATGCGGTCTAGATAACAATAACAGCGTAGAGAAAATTCACTTGCCATAAGATAGATTCTTCCGTTCGTAGTAGGGCACGTGAGTGCACGCACCTACCAAGGACGCACTATCGTGCGTCCTACAAACTAATTGTTTTATTCGGAATTCCGATCGTGCATCGCAATCCCCAGGGGGGTTACGAACACGGGTTTCTCAGGAACCGAGGTTGGAATGCCAGTATACTCTTCAATCACTCGTGCCATACCAGGGTATGCACAGGTGCCCCCAACCAACGTGAGTTGATCGATGATGACCTTGCTATCTTGAATATGGCGAGCGGTGATACTAGCAACTTTTTCCATCACTGGGCGCAAAACAGGGAACAATCGCGCTTGCTCATCGGGGTTGGTCTTCATCGTCTCGGCGGCCTCGAAGGTAATGTCATTGGCACCCGCGACAACTAAGGAGAAATGCGTGCCACCCGTTGGCTCATCAGCCGTATAGACAACCTCGCCATCCTGCAATATCGCGATACCCGTTGTGCCGCCGCCGACATCGACAATAGCGCCGTTTTGCAATCCCAGTAGGGCATTAGCAGCCGTAGGCTCATCGACAAGTTTCGTGCATCGTAAACCCACAGCTTCGAGAACGTTGGCCACAGCCCGAACTTCGGGCGTGGGCACGCCCGGCGGGTATCCACTAGCCGCATGAGTGAGTTCTACACCAAGGCGGTGTTCGACCCGCTCTTTCATCTCTCGCAGTCGGTCCACCGCGCCAATGAAATCCACCACTAAGCCATCGCGCACTACCTGGGCAAACTGGTACTCGCCTGCTAGGGGTTGATAATCCTCATCGAGGACCACCAACACCAAATAGGCAGTACCAAGATCCACGCCAACGTGTAGCTGTCCCAGGGGAGGAGAATCCAACCGAGGGGGCTCGGGGTCTGGGAGCCAACGGATGACTTGCTCTGCTTGAGCTAGCGTCTGGATGACCTCAGGTTTGGTGAGGGTATCCAGCACGATTACTTCTCGTCTCCGTTATTCTCTTCCTCTTCAGCTCCGTTTTCGCCTTCACCGGAGCGACCGCCAAAGCCGCCTTTGGTGTTTTGAGGTAGGATCATCTCGACATTTTCATGCGGGCGCGGGATAACGTGTACCGAAACCAGTTCGCCGACGCGCTTGGCCGCAGCCGCGCCCGCATCGGTAGCAGCCTTGACTGCGCCGACATCGCCGCGCACCATCACGGTGACGAAGCCGCCGCCGACGTATTCCGAACCGATCAAGACGACATTAGCAGCCTTGACCATGGCATCGGCAGCCTCGATCGCGCCAATCAATCCACGGGATTCAACCATACCTAGAGCAATCAATCTTGGGTCTTGTGCCATAACTTTACTCCTTATGTTTTTCTTCTTTCATTACTTCTCAAGTAAGATATTCTGACCAAAGGGTATGCGATCGGGGGTTGCGCCCCGATCGCATACCCTTTGGTCGAAAATTTTCGTTACGATCTTAAGACTTCTTTCACAACTTCTTGAACAATCGCCTCGAGCTCGCTGGGAGTGGGCCCATATACCGGACCTGCGGGAACAGTGCTAGCCCGGAAAGCCTCTTCTGGAGGGCGTGAGGTTTCATAAGCAACTCGCTTGACATTATACAAATGATGTACTGTTACATTATCGCCAGTGATCGCGCCGCCAATGCCGCCGGGGCCCAAAGTCAGTGATGGCATGATATTGGTGGTCATACCGATCATGCCCAAAGTACCCATGGTATTGACGCCGATGCGAAAGACCGGTTTCTCCAAGCCGAAAGCCATAATAGGCTTCTCATCGGTAGCATGGATGATCAAACTATGCCCGGTACCGCCGAATTCGATCAATTCGATAGAGCGGTCGCAGCCTTCTTCCCAACTATTAACCTCATACCAACCCAATACAGTGGTCAATTTCTCGCGTGACAAAGGCTCGTCACGGCCTACTTTGTTCAAACTGACAACCAATATGCGCGCCTGCCCAGGAACTTGAATACCTGCCAAGCCGGCCAGATATTGGGGTGATTTTCCCACCGTAGCGACGTTCATCGCGCCTTTGGGATCAAATAGGGTTCTGCGCAAAGCCTCGGCCTGAGCTTCGTCAGCGAAATAGGCCCCTTCGCTGATCATCAGCTGCTTCAAGCGGTCGGCGACGGGACGATCAACGACAACAGCTTGCTCCGTAGCGCAAATCACCGAGTGATCGAAAGCCTTGCTGCCCACGATATATTTGGCGGCCTTTTCCAGATCGGCGCTGCGATCGACGTAAACGGGCACATTACCAGGTCCGACACCGTAGGCGGGTTTGCCCTGAGAGTGCGCGGCGCGCACCATGGGGGTGCCACCTGTAGCCAGGATCACGGCCGTGCGCTTGTGGGACATCAGTTCCCCCGTCCCTTCCAGGCTAATTTGCGTTAGACATTGGATCAACCCTGGCGGGGCGCCCGCATCAATGGCGGCATCATTCATCACCTTGACCGTAGCATTGGTACAGTTGGCCGCCGAAGGGTGGGGGGCGACCACAATACCATTACGCGCCTTGACAGACATCAGCACCTTGTTCATAGCTGTGGAAGTGGGGTTGGTGCTAGGGATCAGGGCTGCAACTACGCCCATGGGCCAGGCGATTTCAATAACACCACTCTCTTTGCTGCCGTTGATAATCCCTACTGTCTTGACATTTCGGATGCTCTCCCAAACATATTTAGAGCCGAACTCGTTCTTCAATTTCTTATGTTCGGGTACGCCAAAACCCGTCTCCTCGGCAGCCATGCGTCCCAGCCGTTCAGCGCCGATAAATGCCGCCCCCGCAATAGCCTCACAAACGCGGTCTACCTGTTGCTGCGTAGCCGCTGCCCAGATCTGTTGGGCAGCGTACGCCTGCTCAACTGCCTGCCGGGCTTCTTGAATGGAGCGTAAATCTTTGTCGGTCTGGGTCATATCATTTTCGTTTGCTAACCACTATGAACACCAAGAAACATAGGGATCGAAGATTTTATTATTGCTTTGTGTTCCTTCGTAAGCTCGCCGAAGGCATGCTTCGCATGTGGATTTTTCCTTCAAGGTTATTTCTGATAGGTCACTTCACTGCCAACCACCATATGATCAATGACGGCCATAATCACCGCGTCAACCGGACTGTTCTTGGTTATATCCGTCTGGCGGCCGCCAGAACCATGCGCAGTTAGTACAAGATCGCCAACACCAGCATCGAGCGTATCCACAGCCACATAAGGCTTGCCATACACTTCACCAGCCTCATCACACTGACGTAGGATGAGCAACTTTCGCCCTTCGAGCTTCTCATCTTTGATGGTTGAAATCGTAGTACCAATTACTTTAGAGATAAACATAATGAAATCCCGAAAAAAAGTATGCATGGGGTACCCTACTCATACCTTTTTTCGTCTTATTCCTTTCGAAATACTTCCTCGCCATCGACCTCTAAGTGATCAATAACAGCCATGACAACCACATCCACTGGCGTTTCCTTTGTCCGATAGGTTTGACGAGCTGAAGAACCATGCCCAGTCAGCACAAGATCACCTACACCGGCATCGACCAGATCCACAGCCACATACGCCTTCCCTTGAATCTCACCAGTCTGATCTGCTTCCTTACAGATCAACAGTTTGCTGCCTTTCACCCTGGGATTCTTTATCGTGGCGATGGTCTCGCCAACTACTCGTGCAATTTTCATTCGTTTCTACATATATCGCCGTTTCGACATAGGCCGTCCGGCGTAATTTCGCACTCTACCAACGCCAGCAAATCGATACCCGAACGCTGGCTGGGCATCTCAAGGACGCCTTGCCGGAATTTTTCAATATGCTTTTTCCGCTACCGGCGCGGGCGTCGGCGTGCCATTGGCGGCACGTTCGCCTTGGACGATCTTCACGCCGGCACTGGCACCCAGGCGAGTGGCACCCGCTTCGACCATGTTCTTTGCATCTTCATAGTTTCGAACCCCGCCGGAGGCTTTGACTCCGATTTCGGGGCCGACCACGCGACGCATCAGAGCGATATCTTCCACCGTAGCACCACCGCCCGAGAAACCGGTTGAGGTCTTGACATAGTCTGCGCCCGACTCCTTCGATAAGAGACAGGCTGTCACTTTTTCATCCTGATCGAGAAGCGAGGTCTCGATAATCACTTTGACCAAGGCACCGGCGCCGTGGGCAACACGAACCACACCGTTGATATCTCTGGCAACCAGATCGAAATCCTTTGCCTTGAGCGCGCCCACGTTGATCACCATATCGATCTCCGTAGCACCATCTTTGATAGCAGTCTCCGTCTCAAATGCCTTCACAGACGGAGAGGAGGCCCCCAAGGGGAAGCCAATCACGGTACAGACTTTTACATCAGTTCCACGTAGCAATTCAGCACACAATTTCACATGCGTGGGATTGACGCACACGGAGGCGAACTCATATTTGCGCGCCTCGTAGCATAACTGGGCAATCTGGTCGTGCGTGGCATCGGGTTTCAACAGGGTATGGTCAACCAAGCGCCCCAGACTGGGATCTTCGGGGACGCCTCCCAGGGATGAACTGACCCGATGTGCACCCGCACTAACAACACGACCCACGCGGTCGTAGCATGTTCGCACGCAGATACCATCAGCACATTCCTCGGTACAATGATCCCCTTCAGGATGTGCATCGGTGTGTTCCTGCTCATTAAGCGCGATCAACACCTCACGGGTGATGACCTGGACTAACTGTTCTACAAATTCAACTTCTGGTGACATCTTTCTTTCTAACCTTGTTACTATTCTTGCCTTTTACTCCGATAAAGAGGATGCCGGGAAAAAGGGTGTGGGGTGCAAGCCCCCACACCCTTTTTCCCGGATAACTGCTGCGAGGGCTTTAGCCCGAGCAGCTATGTATCTTCAATCGCCATGATCTTGTCTACGCGACGGGCGTGGCGCGCTCCACCGAACTCGGTGCTCAACCAGGTATCCACGATCTGCTTGGCCAGGTTAGGGCCGATCAAACCGGCACCCAGGGTGAGTACATTGGCGTTATTATGCTCTCTACTATTCACTGCGGTAGCGTGGTCGTAACACATCGCTGCCCGCACACCGCGTACTTTGTTGGCCGCCATACAGCTCCCGATGCCGGCACCATCGATGATGATGCCGCGCCAGGCTTCTCCATTGCTGACCTGCTTCGCAACCGCGTATGCAAAATCAGGATAATCAACTGACTCTGAACTATAGGTACCGCAATCCTCAACTCGATATCCTTGCTCGGTCAGGTGCGACTTCAAGGCTTCTTTCATGGGGAAGCCGCCATGGTCTGCGCCTAAAGCTACGGTTTGTCCGCCGCTCGTTTTTGGCTCAATGTGAACGACCGGAGTGGCCGGACGAGGGGTAGGGCTGGCACCTGCACCTGACGGCGGGTTACTGCTCCCCTGCATGGTCTGGCGAACGACCCGCTGCACAATCTCGTTTAGCTCGGATTCTGTCGGATTATTCATAGCAATCAAGCGCGCGACTCTGTTTCCATGGGGACAGGCAAGCGACGGAAAGCAAAACTCTCTGGTCGCGTCTGGAGGTGCAGGTCGGCGTAAAAGCGGAAGCGGTCCGCGCGCAACTCGGAGTCAACATATTCAATAACCTGACCAGAGGACAGGCGGGTTTCACGATGGAAAACCAATACTACAGCTGGCTGCTCTAGCTCCAGCAAGCGGGCGACCTCGTCTGTAGCCAAGTTGGCTTCAATGACCTGCTCGGCATGGTCTGGGCTTCTATCATACACCCTGGAGAGCACTTCGTAGAGTGAAGCAGTAGAGAAATCATACGTCAGAATACCGGGGCAGAAATCATGCGGAAGATACGAACGCTCAATCGCCGTTGGAACGCTGTCCATCAAGCGTACTCGGTACAGATAAACGACCTCAGCCCCAAGTTGGATCTGCAACCGCCGCGCCAGGAAAGGGTCGGCACTGATTAGTTTCGCTTCGATGACTTGGCTCGAAATTTGCTTGCCATGCCGCTGCATCTCATGGGTGAAGCCGAAGAGGTATTGTGCGGTCTTATCAAAGCGATCACCAGAGACGAAAGTCCCCACACCAGGGATAGTATTCAGTACGCCATCTTTGGCCAGTTCACTGATCGCGCGTCGAACCGTATTCCGTCCAACTGAGTGGATTCGGCAAAGTTCATGCTCCGATGGCAGGCGATCGTTGGCACTTAGCTGTCCGCTATTTACTTGTTGAAGGATCGACTCTGCAACAACCTGGTAGAGGGGTTTGGCTTGCTTTTCTTCAGCCATAGCGTTTTCGGCTCTTAATATGCTAACATGTTCCTACTTGTTCCTACAGGTGGGCCTATTATAGCATTTTTTGATCCCTGGAGTCAAGACAAATTTAAAGTTTCTCCACGGCTTTCTTAATATCGCGATGTTAAGATTTTAATTCAAGAAATTGTAACCCTGTGGCGACGCCGGAGGCGGAAGGGTCTATGGGAGTTGCCGTGGGGCATTCCAGAGACCCTAAATAAAAAGGTTCCAACCACGTACTCGCGGTTGGAACCTTTGAAACCAAACTTCAGCAGGAGATGCCCAAAGACGACCCTTACAAAGTCTCGATGTAGTCTACCATCTTTTCAAACGCTTGCTCCCAGCCGCCTCCTGCCCCTGAATCTGCAGGTACGCCTGCGTGGGTCATGATCATTTTTGTGCGTCCACCTAGGTCTTCTAATATCACGGTGACTTCAGTTGTAGCAGGATACCCTTCAGGCATCCCCATGGCAGAAGGTGAAACCAGATTGCCATTCTCATCAGCAGGGCTCTCCGAATAAACCAGCCGCTCGTTGGGAACAATTTCGGTATATTCTCCTGTCGTCCACATTTTCATGCTACCATCTGGGGATGACATGCAAATCAGACGCTTGCCTCCAACGCGCAGATCCATTTCTGCCACGGGCACACTAAAGCCATGGGGACCATACCAATTTTTGAAATGCTCAGGCTGTACCCACATTTGCCAGACAAGGTCTACAGCTGCATCGATAATACGCTCAATTACCACTGCATCTTTTGAAATAGTGCTCTCATTCATGCTCGTTCTCCTTACCAATAACTTGGTTGATATAGTTGTCCATTTGGTCAAAACGTGCCTCCCAGATATGGCGGTACTGCTCTGCCCAATTGGAAATTTCCTCTAAAGGTGTTACATCAAGTGTACATGGTCGATATTGGGCCTTCTTACCCTGGACGATCAAACCCGCACGCTCTAATACTCGGATATGTTTCGAAATGGCGGGCAAACTCATATCAAACGGCTCGGCGAGTTCGCTCACCGTTGCTTCTCCTTCTGCCAACCGTGCGAGGATTGCACGCCGTGTGGTGTTCGCCAATGCCGCAAATGTCAGGCTTAATCTATCATTTTCGCTCCTCATCATTTGGATTTACCTTATTGGTTTTTCTACATTGCCGATGAAATCTTCGATGCATAATCCTAAATAGTTTATATTTAACTAGTTAGTTAATTAACCGATTGGTATAATACAACAGAGTATTCAGTTTGTCAAGTGATTTCCCGAAATACAGTCCAATCTACACCTGAGTTTGTTGGTTCTTGGGCCTATCCGAAATTACATGAATGGCGTATTCCACACTCGGCTTCAATCTAAATTTGGGGAATCAATAGACAACACCTTTAGACATGACACACATCGAATATAATATCCTGGTGTGTCATGTCTGTTTTCCTCATCCCCCCAGCTTCGCGTTCCCCCTCCCCTCTTTTAATGAGATGGGGAAGGGGGGATGCATTTCGAAAAAATAGGGTTGTTTCAACTCCTTCAGTTTTCTTCCTTGCGTCCCCTGAGGATAATGCGGAGTGGCGTGCCAATGAAGGGGTATACACTCCGAATGCGATTCTCTAAGAAACGAATATAAGTAAAATGCGACAAGTCTGGGTCGTTGACATGTAGCACAAAGGTCGGAGGGTCATTACTTACCTGTGCCCCATAGAATATTTTCAAGTGTTTGCCAGCCTTAGATGGAGGTGGGTGAAGATCCATGGCCTCACGCAGCAGCCGATTGAGCTTCCCTGTGGTGAGACGTACAAGCCGCTCCTCTTGCACTTGCAAAGCCGTGGGTAGGATTTTGTGCACGCGACGCCCTGTTTGAGCTGAAACGAACAATACAGGCACATAATCCAAGAAATTTAATTCCTGACGGACGTGCCAGGTGTAATCCTCGATGGTATGTGTGTCTTTGGGGATCGCATCCCACTTATTGACCAGAACGACAGCGCTCTTCCAGGCTTTGAGAATATACCCGGCGATATGCGTATCCTGAGAAGTAACCCCTTGAGTTGCATCGATTAACAGCAAGGCAACATCCGAGCGCCGGATGGCCTGCATAGAACGAATTACACTGTACTTCTCCACTCCAGGATCGACCTTGCCGCGCCTGCGTATGCCCGCAGTGTCGATCAGCGTGATGGGGACATCGTGATATGTCAGGCGGGTGTCGATGGCATCACGCGTGGTCCCTGCGATGGGGCTAACGATGGCTCGTTCTTCTCCAGCCAAACGATTGAGCAATGTAGATTTTCCCACATTGGGCTTACCGACGATCGATATTTTTACAGAGTCATCTTCTTCCTGTTCATCGACCCAGGACTTGAAAGTGTCGATGAGCACATCAAGCAGATCGCCGGTACCTTGACCGTGAAGAGCAGAAATGGGATATGGTTCACCCATGCCTAATTCATAGAATTCATATGCCTGCTCTCTACTCGCCTTATTCTCACATTTATTCACTACCATGATAATCGGCGGCCAAGGCTGACCATCTTGTGCCCGCTGTTGCCTGCGCAGTATTTGGGCAATCTCCTGATCAGCTGGTGTAACACCATTTTGCACATCGGTGATAAACAAGATCGCATCAGACTCATTGATGGCGATCTCTGCTTGGGTACGGATCTCATTCACGAAATCAGCCGATCCAATCGAAAGAGGCGCGCTTTTTTTGCCTGGGCTGACCTGAGTGGGGTCAATCCCGCCAGTATCAACGATGTCGAAGATGTATCCTCCCCAATTGGCTTCAGCCATTAAACGGTCGCGCGTGGTGCCAGGAATATCATCCACAACAGCCAGGCGTTCTTGTGCCAAGCGGTTGAACAAGGTGCTTTTGCCTACGTTAGGACGTCCAACTAAGGCGACAACGGGTTTTGTCATTCTAATAATCTTCTCGATCTTTTCAGGGTAATTTGTGGTTCTTACGCAACGCCCCAACCTTGGATCAGGGTGTTGGCGTAGGTGTGGGGGTTGCGGTTGGCGTTGGCGTAGGAGTCGGATCGGTGGCAATGATCTCCACTTCGATATTCTCGGGAGATACCGCCTCGGCGCGAATCCGTTCGGGCAAGATGACCACCTCAGGGATACGCTGGTGAATCCCGCCCTCGAGACCAGATAGATCTAAAACCACACGCACATCTGTATCAGTCAGAGCCTCCAACTCGGGTAAAGGTCCAAACAAGATCACATCAACCGAGTCTGGGGAAACACTGACTTCATATTCTGGGAGCACGCCAATGGTTTCCACCAGACGCATGATCTTGAGATTGCCTTCCATGGCAGCAATGCCCACTTGCACCAAGACGTTGGGGTCTCCAATAGCAGAAACTCCTTCGGGCAAATTCAAGCCTAAGATCGTTTCGACATCATCAAAAGTATTTGAGATATTCAAGGGGTCAGTCTCAACATAACCAGGCAATTGATCGACAACAGTTGGGTTAGCGGAAAAGACCATCACATTTGGCGGGGAAACAGAAATACTCGTCTGACGATACCCATCTGCGACCTGACCAGTGGTGAGTACCTTAACGACCATGTTGCGATATCCACCTCGCAGGGTAATGGTTTGCATAACACTGATATCACTGGGGGTCAAAATAATATCTGAGATAAGAGTACCATTCTCGTCAAAAGCAATGAGACTGAGATTGCGCTCAATGGTTTCTTCTGCACCAGTAATATTCAGCGTAGCCTTGACCAGCGCTACTCGTTCGACCTGTGAGGCTCGCCCAGATATCACCACCTCTTCATGACTCCATTCTGGCTCACTTGCCTGATATCCCAACCTGGGTTCTCCTCGAACCTCTGACTGTATGGGAATCGTTTTCGAAATCAGTTCTTCCAGGGTGACTTCCACCATTTCAGGACTGTTATAAACCACACGGACAGGTCGAAATCCAGGGTCAATTTGGTAGAACAACGAAAGGGTATGTGTCCCTGCATCCAATCCAGATAAATCTATCCAGGCCTGCAAAGTTCCACTGGCGTCAATCTGATCCAAAATACTGAGCGGGGCCAATAGAGTGAGAGTCAAATCTTCGGGCAGATCGCTAGTAACTTCAAGATTAGAAGCCAAGCCAACAACATCGACGTCTACTAGAAATTCTTGCTCCTGGTTGGGATCGGCAGATGTAACCGCAGAAACCCAGACAATGATCGCCATGATCAATGCCAGCAAGAGGGTACTAAAATATTTCCCAACCCAACCAGGGAAACGCAATTTCATGGATTCCCCTCCCAGCGACTGGAATTGGATGAGAGACGCTTCATGAATGATCTAAAGGGATTTCTATCACGCGCTGGTTGGAAAAAGGTTCGTAAGATCGTTTTCAGGCGTTCCCCAGTCAGGTTGCTGATCATTCGCCCTCGGTGGGTAATTGTAATCGCGCCAGTCTCCTCTGAAACCACGACAGCAACTGCATCACCAACTTCTGATGTTCCCAAGGCAGCGCGGTGGCGTAACCCCATCATCCTGTCCGGCGTTGAGGTCAGGCTTCCGCTGGTAGACAGGGGCATCACACAGGAGGCAGCCAGGGCATAATCACCTTCGATCACTACGGCACCATCATGCAAAGGCGTATTAGGATAGAAAATTTGGAGCAGTAATTCCGGTGTAACATGGGCATTCAGGGTGACTCCGGTTTCGACATATTCCTGCAAGCTATCGGAACGCTGCAAAACGATTAGGGCGCCATGCTTTCGATCGGCCAGTCGGGTCACAGCACTTACCAAATCATCAATGACATCCCCATTTTCTCCCGGTCTTCGAGCAACGATCGCCCCGGTTCGACCTATCCGTTCCAGGCCGCGGCGTATCTCTGGTGCAAATATTACCGGAATTGCCAAAAAGAGTGCCGGTAAGGCATTGCTAACCAACCATGAAAATGCTGGCAAAACTTCCAGGCTGGCAAGGATACCAAGAAGAGCAATGAGCAGTAACCCGCCCCGTAATAAGACGGCTGCTTGGGTGTCGCGCAGAACCAGCAATATTGCAAAGAATATCGTTGATACCAACAGTATGTCGATAACACCCAGCCAATCCAGGCGCTCAAAGATGAAAAAAAGATAATCCATTCGCTTAACAAAAATTCCGGTTTATATTTTCTTGAAGGAATTACCCTGCCACAAAGCGGATTTAGCCGAAAAAGGCCTTAAGCTCAAACCGGCCGGAGCACTCGATCCATGCGTAATTGCTTGAAATACAGTACGGTGCCAGGTGGCATGGATTCCATGGCGGCTTCCTGCCAGGCCCGGACACTCAAATCTTTAACCGTACGGGCGTCGTAACCTAATCTACTCCAGATTTCGTTATGGCGAGCCAGATCGGGAGGCAAAAAGAGCAGCGCCGCCTCACATAACAATTCCTTCGACGCGGCTTCGATTTCATCTGCCAGCGCCTCGACCGCATCGTTTATAGGTACCTCGTCATCAATGATCACATCGTCAACGCGCACGACCAAGTTTTCAACTTGCCATCCCATAAGGCCAGAGATATTGCCCCCCCTTTTCAACAACATAAAGGCCTTTTCGCCAAAGGCTGCCATCACATCTGTGCGTGTCATACGACGTTTGCCTTCGCTCAGGCGAGTTACAAATTCAGCAATCTCAGCTGCATCCACGGGGCCGGCCCTTTGAACTGTCAGCTCTTTTACTTCAACATGTTCAATATGTTTTACAGGTATAGGCTCAACTTTGGCGGGAACATATTCCTGCCAGGCTGCTAGGACTACCTCCCAGGTTTGCTCAAAGGAATCATCATTATGAATAACAACATCGGCGGCTTCTAGTTTCGTACTTTGCGGTTCTTGAACCAAAACACGACCCCGGGCTGTATCCTCTTCCATCTCACGTCTATGAACCAGGCGAGAAATCTGCGTCTCTTGTTTTGCATCTGTAACCCAAATGGCGTCACACAGGGTATGTAAATCTCCCTCGAGCAATTTAATCGCCTCGATCACCACGACTTGATGCTTGGTGCGCCGCACTAAGATGTCAATTGCCTGGCGCACCAGGGGGTGGATGATGGCTTCCAGAGATTCCATTGCTTCGGGATTCGAGAATACCAGATTGCCCAATTTTTTTCGGTCGATCTGGCCATTCGATGACAATACCCACGTCCCAAAAGTATCTACTACCGATTGAAAGCCTGGCGCGCCCTTCATGATTGTACGATGACTCAATGTATCGGCATCAATACCATAGGCACCAAGATGTTCCATCATTTTTCGGACCACGCTCTTACCCGTGGCAATATTGCCGGTCAGTCCAATAACATATTTACCTGGCCATGCACTCATAAAATCTCCTCAACTTGAGCAAGAGAAGGAAGTTGCTCCAGGAATTACCAAGGTAGTTTCTGAATATGGACAGAAAGTGCTCCCCATGTTCAGAAAATCATCCTCAGATCCTAAAGATTCAATATGTCTCCATTTTAGCCGGGGCGGTTCAGAATGTCAAAGGAAGGTTCAAAAAAAAAAAACGAGTGAGCAGGGGTGCATTGGCACCCTTGCTTACCCGTTTTAAAATAATCACAAAAAACTAATCCAAAAATTGTTCTGCGTAATGACAAGCGACTGTATGATCGGGGCGCAACTCGCGCAATACGGGTTCATCAACAGCGCAGTCCTCTTGAGCGAAGGGGCAGCGCGGGTGGAACCGACAGCCTGAGGGTGGGTTGAGCGGGCTGGGTACGTCGCCTTTCAAGATGATTCGCTCACGCTTGATCGTCGGGTCGGGGATGGGGATTGCCGACAACAACGCTTGGGTATAGGGATGGATGGGTTTCGCAAAGAGATCATCCCTAGGGGCCATCTCGGCAATCTTACCTAGATACATTACTGCTACACGATCAGAAATATGCTCCACAACCGCGAGATTGTGAGCTACGAATAAATAAGTCAGGTCAAACTCAGCCTGCAGATCTTTCAACAAGTTCAACACTTGGGCTTGGATGGATACGTCCAGCGCCGAGACGGGTTCATCCAAAACGATGAATTTGGGTTGCATGGTCAGTGCTCTGGCAATGCCGATACGCTGACGCTGTCCGCCAGAGAACTCATGGGGGTAGCGATTGGCATGGTAATCTTCCAGGCCTACTCTGTTTAGCATTTGCATGACCATATCGACACGCTCGTTGCCATTACCCATACCATGGATACGTAAACCCTCGGCCACGGACTCGCCAATGGGCAAGCGGGGGTCAAGCGACCCATAAGGGTCTTGGAATACGATCTGCATACTGCGGCGCATCTCTTTGAGATCTTTCCCCTCAAGTTGAAATACATCCACACCATCAAATATCACTGAGCCACCGGTCGGAGGGGTCAGGCGTAGCATAGTATGCCCAGCAGTGGTTTTGCCACACCCAGATTCTCCCACCAGACTCAGGGTTTCACCTTTCCTGATCGTGAAACTAATATCGTCAACTGCCTGAACCCAATCAACGATACGTCGGAATACTCCGCCTCTTACAGGATAGTATTTAACCAGGTTTTTAACCTGGATTAAATCGCCTTTACTTCCATTTGATTTTGTTAAATTCTCTGTCATAGTCTTCTCAATAATAATTTCTTCGAGCAAGGAGAGATCGTCATGCCGCCTGAACGTTTTTCAAGGGCGCTTTATGTTCTCCATTGTCTTGGAAGAGCCAACAACGGACTGCATGATCGGTATTAACGGGGACCAAATCGGGCTCGACTTCAGTGCAGATATCCAGACCATATTCCGTTCTGGCTTCGCATCGCGATGCAAAGCGGCACCCAGGAGGCAGCCCAATCAGGTTGGGCACATTGCCAGGAATATCGGCCAGGCGGTCTTTCACATTCCCAAGTACCGGAACAGAGGCGATCAATCCCTTAGTATAGGGATGGGTAGGATTCTTGAATAAGGATAAGATGTCGGTCTGCTCGACGATGCGTCCGGCATACATCACGGCAACTCGGTCGGCCATCTCAGCAATCAGGCCCAGGTCGTGGGTTATCAAAATGACCGAGGTTCCCATTTGGTCGCGAAGATCCAACATTAGGTCAAGAATTTGCGCCTGGATGGTCACATCAAGGGCAGTGGTAGGTTCATCGGCAATGAGCAATTTGGGCTTGAGTGCCAGTGCCATTGCAATCATTACCCTTTGAGCTTGTCCACCAGACATCTCGTGAGGGTACGCTTGAGCCTTGCTTTCCGCGTCCGCAATCCCCACAAGTTTGAGCAAATCCACCGCCTGATCCCAAGCCTCTTCCTTGGACATCTTGCGATGAATTTGGAAAACCTCAGCAATCTGAGCGCCAACAGTAAAGACTGGGTTCAAACTGGTCTGTGGTTGTTGGAAGATCATCGACATCAAGTTGCCGCGCATGTCCACCATCTCGGCCACAGAAAGATCAATTAGATTGCGCCCCTCGAAATAAACTTCACCTTCTACAATCTTGCCCGGATCGTCAACTAATTGCAAAATCGAGAAAGAAGTGACACTCTTACCACAACCTGACTCACCAACTAAACCCAAAATTTCTCCAGGCTGCACTTCGAAATCAACGCCATCGACTGCCTTGACGACGCCATCATCTGTAAAGAAATACGTCTTCAGATTCTTTACTTCTAAAAGGGGGTTGCTATTGTTATTCGCCACGATGCAGCTCCACTATTGTTTTAGCCGCGGGTCGATGGCATCACGCAAACCATCACCCAATAAATTAAAGGATAACACCGTGATCATAATGGCCAGTCCAGGGAAGAATACCAGGTGCGGGGCTGTAAAGACCTGGTTGCGCTCCGAACCTAACATGGTTCCCCATTCAGGGGTGGGTGGTTGGGCGCCAAGTCCCAGGAAGGACAGCGCGGCCGCATCCAAGATGGCTGTAGCAATCCCCAAGGTTCCTTGAACAATCAACGGTGGTATCGCGTTCGGCAGAATACGAGTAAACAAGATATGAAAGTGGCTGCCACCTAGAGCAAGAGAGGCAGCAACATATTCCTGTTCTTTGACAGATAACACGCTAGCCCGCACTACACGGGCGTATACAGGAATAGTCACAATACCAATTGCCAGCAGCGCATTCTGCAATCCCCTCCCCAATACAGACACAATCGCAATGGCCAACAAAAACGATGGAAATGCCAGCAGTACATCCATGAAGCGCATAATTAGGTTGTCTAGCCAACCACCAGCATAGCCTCCTACGGCCCCAAGGAATGTCCCAATGATGATGGCAAACCCAACCGTGCTAAAGCCAATAAGTAAAGAAACGCGTGAACCAAAGATTACCCGGCTAAATACATCGCGCACATTGCCATCAACGCCCAAGATATGCTGAGGTTGATCTTCTGGACAGCCTAGCAAATGAATACAGGGGTCAGCACGTTTTTTGATATCCTCTTTACCAATCAATACTTCTTCTGGGTCGTATGGCGCGAGCACCGGTGCAAAGATGGCTACCAGAATTAACAAACCCAATATGGTGCCACCGATGACGGCTGAACGCTGACGAAAAATGCGCCGCAAAGTAAGCCTTGCGAGACTGTTGGAACGATAATCTTTCTTAGCTTCAGAATTATTTGTATCAGTAATAGCTGCCATGAAAGCCTCAATCCAATTTGATGCGTGGATCAATGAACACATACGAAAGATCAACTATCAAGTTTACGGCTACGTAGCCCACCGAGATAACCACCGTAAAGGCCTGAACAATGGGAAAATCTCGGGCTGTGATCGCTTCGAAAAGCATCCGTCCTACGCCTGCGAAGCTGAAAATAGACTCTGTGAGCACTGCACCAGCAAAGAGCGTGCCGACCTGCAAACCAATAATTGTTGCTATTGGAAGCAGAGCATTTCGAAAACCATGCTTCAAGACGACAAACCGTTCGAACAATCCTTTTGCACGTGCTGTACGGATATAATCCTGGCGCAAAACCTCTAACATACTGGAGCGCGTCATGCGGGCGATGATCGAGAGCGGGATCGTGCTCAGGGCTACAGCTGGCAGAATTAGATGTTTGATCACATCTCCCAACACCATCCAATCGGCCGTGATCAGAGAGTTGAATATATACATATTGGAAAAGAAATCCATGAATTGGTATATAAATGTGCCGGGGACCAGGTTCCAGTTGAAGACTTCATAAAATGGGACTGCTTGAATCCCCGCGGAGAGGCGTCCCGAGGGAGGCAGCCAAAATGGCGTCCCCTTCAATAGCAATGCAAATGCATAAGCAAGCATCAATCCCAACCAATAAACCGGCATCGAGACACCCGTATTTGCGCCAATCATTGTGACAACATCGATGGCAGAATTACGTTTCACCGCTGAGATCACCCCCAAAGGAATGCCAACGAGTATAGCCAGGATCAAAGCTGTCAAACCTAATTCAATAGTAGTGGGTAGGCGCTCGATGAGTATCTGAGTCACAGGTCGGCTGAAGCGGATCGATCTACCAAAATCTCCGCGCGCAATATCTTTCATATAAATCCAAAATTGGACCGGGATCGGCTTGTCAAGGCCGTGTTCGCGTGTGAAACGCTCGCAAACTTCTGCGGATGCTTTTTCCCCCAACATCGCTTTACATGGATCCCCTGGGATCGACCGTGCCAGCACAAAAGTAATAAGTAAAATTCCAAAAACAACAGGTATCGATAATAAAAGACGTCGGATGGCGTATTGAGTCATAGGATGACCATTCTAGCTATAGGAGATTAGCGAAACGCGGGATGGCACAATGTCCATATAGGACAGTACCATCCCGCGTCAGTTCACATCAAGACGGTCTAGATGGCAGGGAGGATCTTACTCCTCGAGGTTCATCAAGCCGTTGAACAGGTACGAGTAGTATTCAAACGCACCCGTATTACCAATGTGGTTAGCATTGGCAGCGTCAATACCAGCAGCCCAGGAGGCAACCACATCATTGGCGTCCATCTTGGTGCCATCGTGGAACAAAACGCCTTCGCGCAGGTTGCAGGTCCAGACAGTCGAGTCATCGTTTGCAGTACAACCGGTAGCCAGCTCAGGCACAACATCGCCAGAGTCGATGGCGTAGGCTAAGAGAGTCTCAACCACTTGCTGGCAGGGAGCCAGTGATTCACCATCGGTCTCATCCTGGCAGAACAGGCTGATGGGTTCTGCATTCTGCATGAAAACGAATGTGTCTTTACCGGGGTCAACTTTCGCCATCAGCGGAGCACCGAAGGGGCGGAAGTGGGCGTTCTCAACAGTTGCCAAGGCAGCGGATGCTGACGCACCATTAGCAATCGGAACCATAGGAACCAGTTCTCGGATAGCGTTGTTGGCCTCAACATAGAGAGCATCAGCCTCGGCAGGGTCACCGATCTGTGATGCCGCTTCAAGAACTTCATAGATCTCGGGGTGAGGATCGCCGTACTGCGGGTTCGAAGCCGCGAAGTGGAAGTCCAGGAAGTTGGTCACGTGAGGATAGTCAGCACCCCAACCCAGCAGGTAGAGACCGTCCAGGCGGCCATTGGTGGATTCATCGATGAACTCACCAGATTCCATCACAATTACTTCAGCCTCGATGCCCAGGTTGTCACGCAACTGGGTCTGGAATTCAACGGCAACCAAGCCAGGTTCGGGCAGATAGCCACGGAAGACATCGCGGTAGTAGATCGCTGTCTCGAAGCCATCGGGGTAGCCAGCTTCGGCTAACAACGCCTTAGCAGCTTCAACATCGAACTCGTACCAGGGCTCACCGACGCAGCCATTAGGAAGGCTACAGGGTGTGAAGAAGTCAGGAACGACAGAGCCTTCAGCATAGAAGTTATCGACAACACGCTGGCGGTCAACACCCATGGCAATCGCCTGGCGAACCCGGATATCATCAAAGGGGGTGAAGGTGTTGGTCATTGCCAGGTAGAGAACGTTGGGGTTTGCAACCGGCAAGAAGGTCAGAGTCTCATCTTCTTGTACTGTCTCGTAGTCATCGGGGCTCAAGTTCGTGATTTGATCAACGGTTCCGGATTGAAGCTCGAGCAAACGGGCTGCGCCCTCAGTCGCCCAGCGAACAACCAGGGTTTCATACGGAGGCTTTTCGCCCCAGTAACCATCAAATCTCTTGAAGTTGACGCTGTCGCCTCGTGCCCAATTATCCAAATAGAAGGGACCGGTGCCAACGGGCTCGGAGAGCAAAGTTTCCTGGCCCTCAGCGTTGGCGTATGTGTTCAGCCATTCCTGGGGATAGATGCCAAAAGGCGTAAAGGCAGCTTTGGCGGGGAAAGCCGGATCGGGCTTGCACATGGTGAACTCAACAGTAAGTTCATCAACAGCGGCAATCGATTTGATCTTTCCACCATAGTCACAACTTTCAGCTGCAACGGACATGGGTTCGCTGTATGCGATTTCATCGTATGCCCGTTCAACAACTGCTGCCTCATCAGCGGCAGGCTGGCAGGCAGCTAGTATCATGCTAGCAAGAACAAGCAAGGATACAAAAATAAATAGGGGTTTGTTCTTCATAAAAGTCTTCCTCCTGAAACAAATTACACTTTTGAATAAACTGTGGAGTGGGGAAATATTATTTAGGATGTTGTCTCCTCCTTTCTTTAATTTTTGGTGCATTTTTGTGCCAAAAGAATTATACGCTACTCCCAGACAATGTCAAATTAATCAAGGACTCTACTGCAGTAACTCAGGCAAAACAGAAGCGTTGAGCAACAAAAAAGA
>CAYWIC010000087.1:0-21243 GCA_964458115.1 uncultured Anaerolineales bacterium
TCCTCCTTTGGCGAAGTCTCCATTGAGTACCCTCACCATTCAATGGAGACTTACCCTTTAAAGCGTTAAAACAGGGAGTGAGCAGGGTGCAAAGCCCGCCTGTCAATCCCTGTTTTAGATAGGTCTCGCGCAGGTACGCTACTGTATTTCGGTCTTTATCGGTAAGACAATAGTAAACGTAGAACCCTCCCCCTCGGAAGAATCAACCCAAATCCTGCCATTGTGATTCTCCACAATTGATTTCACAATCGCCAATCCCAACCCACTGCCTGAATAATTCTCGATTACATTGCTCGCCCTATAGAATTTATCGAATATGTGAGGGCGATCTGCCGCAGGAATGCCGACACCGTTATCGAATACCTGAAATATGATTTGCTCATTTTCTTCACGAGCCACGATCCCTATCTTGCCACCCTGAGGAGTATAGCGCAACGAATTCCCCAACAGATTATCAACAATCTGACGCAAACGAACGGAATCACCAATAATTTCAGGTAAGTCTTCTGGCATTTCTACCGTCAACTCGTGATTGCTTTCAAGAATTCTATCTTTAAGGCTCTCAACAGAGTATTGTACGACGTTATTCAAGGAGAGCGGAACTTTACTCTCGTCAAACCCAGACTCAATCCGTCCCAGGTCCAATAGATCGTTGATCAGTTCAGTGATATTGCGAACACTCATTTGCACCCGCTGTATGAAACTGCGCTGTTTCTCGTTCACAGGGCCAACGCGCTCTAGCAATTCAACATACCCTAAAATTGCTGTCAGAGGCGAACGCAGGTCATGAGAGACCGTACTAACGAACTCGCTTTTTATGCGATCTAGTTCTTTGAAATAGGTCACATCATGCATCGTAACGGTCAATCCAACATCAGGGATGAAGTTCATCTGCGTACTGATCACGCGCTGATTTTCTAATTCGATCTCACTCCGGTAAGGGAATGTTTCATGACCATTCTTAATCAGATCAATCAGCTGTTCGTGTTCAAAAACATCCTCAACCGGTTTCATGGCGAGGTCTTCATCTTCCACGCTAAACAGATTGCGTGCGACCCGGTTGGCGAGAACCAATTTCCCATCCTTATCAACAACAATCACACCGTCTTCAATGCGCGTCAATATAGCTTCAAGTTTGTGTCGCTCGATTTCAGTACTGGCAAACAAGCGCGCGTTTTCAATGGCAATGGCTGCATAATCAGCTAACGCCGAGACCAGAGCCGTATGTTGTGATGTAAATGAGCGGTCACTTTCGCGATTATCCACCCCCAGAACTCCGATCACTTTGTTCTGAACCTTTAGGGGGACATAGATCAGTGTCTTCACGAGGTACGAAGTCTTGATCTTCTGGGGAGATTTTTCATCGAGTAAAACTGGTTTGCCAGTACGAACCACTTCCCCAGCAAGTGTGTCGCTGATAGGCAAACGGAATGTCTTTACAAAATCATCCTGGAAATTGCGGGAAGCCCTCATCGTCAATTCCCCGCTTTCCTCATCCAAAGTCAGCAGACTGCCTTCTTCCGCTCCGGTAATTTCAACTGCAGCTTCAACAACCTCTTTCAAAACCTTGTCCAAGTCAAGTGAAGCTGTCACCGATCGACCGACATTCCCCAGAGTTTCGAGAATGTTGACCCTACGTTTCAACATATCCGTATCACGTCGATAACGATCCTTGGCCCAAGAATTTAAACGAGCTCTTCGGGTAACACCTCTTTGAACAGCTCCCAACACCTTATCTGGTTTCAGCGGAGGTGTAAGTAGATCCATGACACCCTGGAACAAAACATCTTGCAGCAATTCTTTATCTTGTGCAGTTCCGATCAATATCAAGGGGGTAGCGGGAAAGGAATCCAATAATTCGTGAACGAATGAATAATTTTCACCACCCATTTTGCACTCTAGAATGATGCTATCAATCGGGGATGACCGCACGATCGATTTTGCCGCGGTCGCTTCCTTTACTTGAATAACCTGATACCCCGCGGGATTTAATACCCCCCTTTCAAGAAGTTCGCTAGTTTGTTCGTCAGAAACGATGAGTAGAATTGAACTACTGGGCATAATCACCCTTTTCAAATTGGGACAAAGTATTCACAAATCTTCTTATATCTTCAAGGTTCGAACGGAGTTCTTTCAAAACTCCTTTTTGACTTTCGGTGATTTCTGCAACTTCTCCGTTTGTAAATATCTCGATTTGGCGTGAGATTTCATCGAAGGGCAGCTGAAATATTTTGCTAACGGCCTTGAAAGTATCGTCCTTTATGCTTGTTTCGTGCTCCCCGGTTCCATCTGTCGAGTTCTGCTTCGACTGCGACAAGTGTTCCAGAGCCTGAAACAATCGGGCATTTACCAATGAAACCGAGACATAATCCGCAACGGCTTCCAACATAAATTGATTGCCAGGTTCAAAAGGATCAGATTTCTCCCGCACAACCACCAAGAGTCCAATTACCTCTTCTTGGGCTTTGACTGGGACAACTAATGCAGCTCTTCCTAACTGAGATACCTTAAATCTCTTTAGCGGTTCACCATGAATAGAAAATGATTCTCCCGATAACGCAACCAATGAGCTGACACCATCGTCCCATTCTTTTCCAAGGTGATGAGAAATCGATTCAGGCAACTCCTTCTGTGCACGTAATACAAATTTCTTGTTGTTCCCCTTGCGCAAATGCAGCCAACCTTTGTCCGCCTCAGTTACGGACACTGCCCCATCGACGATTCGATCAAACAAAACCTGTTGATCTGTTATCGACGTGATGGCCTTCCCAATCCCAAAAATAGTGGTTAGATCGCGCACTCGGCGCTTCAACTCGCGGTTGGTACGTTCTAGCTTATGAGCAAGCAAACGACGCTCTCTCTTTGCCCGGACCTGTTTCAAAACCCGTTCGACTGCCGTAACAATTTCAGCTTCTCGCAATGGGCTCTTGAGGAAATCCGAAGCTCCTAGTCGAAACGCCTGGATCACATCTTCCTCTTCTCCCTCTTCAGCAATTACGATCACCGGAACTTCAGAGCCATGTGATGACAATGCCACCAAAAGGTCTTTGCCACTTAAATCAGGTAAATTTAAATTGATTATGAAGATATCTGGGGAAAAATTAGCCGCTTCCTGAATTGCCGAAGGTGCTCCAGTCACTACCTTTATGCGATACCCCATTGGTTGCAGAACCTGTCTGGCAATCAGATCGCTGGCATTAGAATCGCTCTCAACAACGAGTATTCGTTCTAAGGGAGTGGTCATACTATTATGATAGCACGGTTATACGAAAATCGGGAGATTTCTGAGGAAATCCCCGATTTAGAGATGATCAGGGTGCTGTCGTAAATTTTTCTGCATGCAATTATATGAAATATCTTAATGTTATTCCAAAGAGCTTGACGTAAGATACTTCCTGCAAATACAATCGTACTATAAAAGAGACAAATACTCTTCGGAAAGCCAATTCCGTTGACCACACACCAATCTTCCAATCCTGTCTCTCGATAAATTCTTATATTTGAGGTAATTCTCTCATGAAACGCACCCTTAAAAAATTGGTATTATTATTAGCGATCATCGCTCTCGTCACCATTGCTTGTGTTGCATCTGTCTCAACCAACACATCTTCATCGACACAAGAGATACAAGCAACAGCCACTGAGATTCCACCCACGGCAGAACCAGAAAACCAGGTGATCGAGGTCAGCTTTACGCAAGAAGATATTCTGACTTCGCTCTACCAACGCGTAAACCCTGGTGTTGTAGCCATTCGAGTGCTCTCGGAAGAAGCTGGCGGTTCGAGCTCCCTTGGTTCAGGATTTGTCATTGACGCCGATGGCTATATCATCACAAATTTTCACGTAGTCCGGTCAGCTTCTCAGTTGGAAATCGATTTTCCATCTGGCTTCAAAACCCGTGGTGAGATCATTGGGACAGATGCCGATTCAGATATCGCGGTGCTCAAAGTGGATGTGCCCGCCGAGGAACTCTATCCTGTTCCGCTGGGCGATTCAGACTCCCTCTTGGTGGGTCAGACCGTTGTGGCCATTGGCAACCCCCATGGCCTGGATGGAACGATGACTACCGGCGTGGTCTCATCCCTGGGTCGTACACTGCCCTCTCTCCATGAAGCCCCTGGCGGAAATTCATATTACACTGCGGGGGGGATCATCCAAACCGATGCTGCCATCAATCCTGGCAATTCAGGTGGACCTTTGCTGAACCTGAGCGGAGAAGTCATTGGAGTTAATGTGGCTATTCAGAGTTCATCTTTCAATGACAACGGACAACCTGTAAACTCTGGCATTGGGTTTACCATCCCCATCAACATTGTCAAACGAGTGGTCCCTCACCTCATCACCGATGGATTTTATAATTACCCTTTCATCGGAATAAGCAGCCCCCCAGATGGAGATCTGAGTCTCTCGCAACAAGAAGCGCTGGGATTATCTCAATCAACTGGGGTTTATATTATCGAAGTTTCCCCCAATAGCCCTGCTTCGAGGGCTGGATTAGAAGGTGGCAATCAGGATAGCGGTATTCCCTTCCTTCCATCCGGTGGCGATCTCATTATTGGCATCGATGACAATGAGGTACGCAACTTCAATGACCTGATCTCTTACTTGATCCTACACACCAGCCCTGGTGATACTGTAGTTCTCACGGTTCTGCGTGGAGATGCACAAATCGAGATCGACCTGACTTTGGCTGAACGCCCATAAAGGAGTTCTCGCAGAATTGTTGGATAATCGCACGGATGAAGGGGTACGCTTCGTACACCCCTTCATCTGAAAAAAACACATTGTTCCACAATGCCCTCATTAAGGACTTTGCTCCATAGCGAGGAATATCCGTTCATTTACAACTTATAGGGAGAGGAGCTTATTATGCTGACAAAGAAAGATCTGCAAGAACTGTTGAATTTCAAGGCACAGCACCCTGTGCTCAGCGTTTATCTCAACACAGATCCAGCACTTGGCAGCGCTGATGTATACAAACTCAAATTACGCTCCAAACTCAAAGATGCCGACGCGCCTGCTAAGGATGCTTCTGAAGTAGAGCGCTTTTTCGATCAGGAATACGATTGGGCAGGCCGCAGTGTGGCGGCCTTCTCATGTGTATCGGAGGGGTTCTTTCGTACCTATCCGATCGCGGTACCTATCCAGAGCCGGGTGCGAGTGAATGCCAACCGCCCGCATGTAAAACCCCTGGCCAACCTACTCGATTCATATGGCTATTACGGGGTTGCTCTCATCGATAGACAAGGCGCGCGCCTTTTCTCCTTCCATTTGGGTGAGTTGCGCGAGCAAGAAGGGCACCTGGGAGAAGATGTGCAACGCATCAAGCATGGCGGGGGTTCACAAGCCAGTGGAGGGCGCGGCCACGATGCACAGAAAGTACATCCAAAGGAAATCACCGATCGCAATATGAAAGAGGCTGCCAATTTCGCCGCCCAGTTTTTCTCTGAACAAAATGTGCGCCGAGTGCTTCTGGGAGGGACAGATGAAAACATCGCCCGCTTTCGCAACTATCTGCCGAAAACTTGGCAAAGTTTGATTGTGGGAACCTTTCCAATCAGTATGGCTGCCAGCCATACAGAAGTTCTCAATAAAGCCTTGGATATTGGTCAAAAGGCTGAGAGTCAGCGAGAAGATCGTCTCGTCAATGCTCTGGTTACGAGCGCATCGAAGCACCAGGCCGGTGTTCTCAGCCTTGATGAGACTCTTCGAGCGATTCATGATGGCCGCGTGCAAACTCTTTTGATCCAGGAAGGATTCAAAGCGCCAGGGTATCGGTGCCAAGGATGTGAGTACCTGACAGCCAAATATTCAGACACCTGTCCCTTCTGTGATGAGAGATTTTCTGAAATCCCCGATGCTGTTGAGATGGCTGTACGTAGAGTATTACGAGAAGGTGGCGAGGTAGAAGTTCTCGATGATAACGAAACCCTTAGAGAGCACGGAAATATCGGTGCATTGCTGCGATATTAAGGCAACTAACAACTTTTCTGGAAACTTCGATGTTTCCAGAAAAGTGCTCTAAGGCGTGCGGTCGTAGAGATTGCGATAGATCGAGAAGATCTCATAAATCCCCCGAATATAAGCCCGAGTCTCGCTAAAACGGATCACTTCCAAAAACAGATCAGGATCATCCCCCGCTAGATTTTTCCAGATTGCGGCATTCCCAGGACCGCCATTATATGCTGCCAGGGCTACGTAGAGATCGCCATCGAAATAATCGCGTTGATCGCTGAGGTAATCCGCGCCAAACGTGACACTCACTTTCGGGCGGTACAAATCATCGACAGTATAGTTTTCTGGCCATCCCGCTGAAGCAGCAATATGAGCGCCTGTGCTGGGGATGATTTGCATCAACCCGCGCGCTGCGGCGGAAGATTGGATCCAACTGGCAAAGAGGCTTTCATGTCGAATTACACTGAATAAGAAGAGAGGATGGAACCCATAGGCCTGAGAAATAGGGATGACCAGATCGCGATAATAGCTCCCAAACCGAATGTGGTTGAAATAGATAGGGGCATCCATTGTGGCCGCATCGTCCATTTGATTCAGGTTCAACACCTCGCGGGCCGCGAAAATCGCCGTCCTATAGAAGCCCAATTCGACCATGTAATTTGCCAAGCGATAGTTATCCATAGGATTCATGCGGATATCTTGCCAGAAGGATTCGAATTCCAGCCGGGCTAGATCGAACAAGCCAAGATGCCATAACTCCGTTCCCCGGATCATGCGGGGATCATTATAGAGGGGTTGCGGACTTGAGAGGTCGACTCCCTCCGGTATACCAAAAACCTGCCTCATCCAATACTCAGCTTCTTCTTGTTCAGATTCAGGATCAAATCCCAAATCATATACCAGGGGCGGCATAAAGGCCTCTGTGCCCGATAGGATATCACGCGCCCGCTCACTGTAATATCCCGTGGGATCCTCGCTGGCTGCCCTATTGAAGGCAGTGATAGCGGAACTCTGGTCGCCGTTGGCCTGGTACGTTTTTCCGATCCAAAGTTGCGCCGCTGCCTGATCACCTGGAGTTGTAGCAGCGTTCGAATAGCGCTGGAAGACTGCCAGTGCAGAATCATACTCCCCTAAGCGGTAGTAAGAAATTCCTGCTAAGAATAATCCCCTGGCGACGTATTCACTGGCAGGATATTCGGAGGCAATACGCTGCCAAATAATGGCAGCCCCCCCAAGATCTCGGTCACGCTCAGCCACACGCCCAGCGTCAAGCAGAAACTCTGCGGCGCGCGCATGCCAGGGATTTTGATCGACAAAATCAATCAGAGTTTGTTCTGCCAAATCAAACTGCTCTAAATATGCCCATTGGGTATAGGCTTTTTGTTCCCAGGCATCATCCCAACGGTCAGCCTCCGGATTTGATCGAATAACCTCATCCCAGATTGAAATCGCATCATCGTATTCGCCCAAAGCTCGAAAAGCAAGACCGCGATAATAGTTGGCCGTTGAGATGTTTTCTCCGCCTTCATTCAAATAACGATCGAAAGCCGCAATGGACAAACTATATTGTCCAGCGTAATAATCCACCAGGCCACGATCGAAATTGCTGACAGGGTAATTTGCTTCCACCAAAATAATCAAAGCTTGATATGAGTCATACGATAGGGGGTAATTCTCTACAGCATCCATGTAGATTTTATACGCCTGGTCCATTTGCCCCAAGGCGGTATACGATTGGCCCATCAGATAATTGAGATAAGCCTTGGTGAAATCATTATTTGTGCGGTTGTAGATATCCTCATACGCGACTAACGCTGTAGTATGGTCACCGAGATAGACATATGCATCGGCGATTTTGATCTCAATGGGCAATGAATCACCCACTCTCGGGGCTGCCAGGGCTGCCTGGTAGGCATCGATTGCGGCGGGGAACTCACCAGCGGCAACTAACGCGTCCCCACGGAATTCTTGAATATATGAATCAACGAGACCTGGGCGGATGATCAAATATGCCGCATATGCTTGGGCTGCATCGCTGAATAACCCCATCGCTTTATAGGTTTGAGCCAGGGCTATCTGCGCTGCTGGAGTGTGAGCAGAGTTCGGGTACTCATTGACCAAAGTAGCCAGTGATTGCAACGAAAGTTCGTATTCCCCTATATTGAAATACGTGCGACCCAACCCTAGTATTGCAGCACTGCGGAAATCTGGATCCGCATTGTTGCTAGACGCAGAAGTATATGCCTGAAGCGCAGCATCCCAATCCCCATAAAACAATGCCTGATCACCTTCCTTGACACTCACCAGGCTAATTGGTGTGGGCATTGGAGAAGGGGATGGAAGTGCGGTTGGGCCTACTTCAGTTGTGACCGTGGGAGTCGAATCAACTTGAGTATCCGCATGTTGGGGGGTCACGCGCCCAGGAAGATTGCATGACGATAACAATACAACCAAGATAAGAAAAACGGCAAAATTCTTGTTCATAATTGGATATAGTTTGCCAAAATCGTAATAAGAGAATTGTTAATTCTTTTTAAGATTTACGTGCTTGACTCGAGCCCTGCAATGTTATATGGTATAATCAACTGGTTTACGAGTTGGCGAACACTATCTGGTAGGATATGGCTTTTTGAAGCGGTTAGATGGTGTTGGGACGTGAAGGTCTCCAAACAGCCGAACTTTGAGTAAGTTCATCACTTGGTTTACGCCCATAGACGTTAACCGGGTTTTATTTCTTTACCTTCGGAACACATCTCGTAACTAGTAAAAACAATTCGGACATCGTCGCGTGAGGCAGCAACGCGAAGATGATTAATCATGTCAAACACCATGAGTTTCTATTCGCTGCCAATGAAATTTTATCTTAGAGAAAGGAGTGACGCAACTTGGATGAGGTTACAAATATCTAGATGAATCGAAGAAGCATCTACGAATGTTGTCATGTAGAGAGTAACCCACAGATGAGATAAGTAATTTTTCAACCTGTTGATCCGTTTCAGAGTGTGAAATCAAGCGCAAAGGAGTCCCCCGAAGCGCTGGCAACGAAGCAACCAGACGAGTATATGAAAAGAGGTTATATGGCAAAAGCAGAAGACAAGATTAGAGTAGACGGTGTGATCACCGAAGCCCTACCAGGCACGCAGTTCAAAGTTGATTTGGATAATGGGCATGAAATTATTGCCTACCTAGCAGGCAAAATGCGCAAGTATTATATTCGTGTTCTACTTGGTGACCGGGTAACTATTGAAATGTCCCCCTATGATATGACCCGGGGACGAATTGTCTATCGCCATAAAAAGTATACTCAGCGGTAACCTCCCCTGGCTGATATACGTCATTTATGATTACTGAAATTAACAATAAACTACTAGAAACGCTGGAAGACGGCGATAGCAAATATTCCGCCCTTGGGAAATTGGTCGAATTAGGTCGGTCACAAGGGTTTGTTAGTTATGATGATATCCTTGGCCACTTTCCGGATGCCGAACAGGATGTAAGTCAACTCGAGGAAGTTTTTGCAGCTCTGTTAAACGCGCAAATTCCCTACGTTGAGGACGACGAAAAAGATCCTACTGAAGCAGATTTAGCCGAAGAGGTTCAGGACGATAAAGAGCGTCGTATCGCCCAGGAAAACCGGCTGGCAAATATTGATACGAAAGATCTGCTCGGTTTATATTTCAAAGATGCAGCTCATGTCCCTTTGCTGACTGCAGAAGAGGAACTCAAGCTTGCCAAGCAGATCGAGAAAGGACGTAAGGCGCGCAACAAACTAGCCAAAGGTGCGATTTCTGCGAAAGATCGCCTAAATCTACACCAGGCCATTCGGGGTGAGTGGCAAGCTGTTGAGCATCTCATTACTGCCAATACCCGGCTGGTGATCAGTGTAGCGAAAAAGCATATGGGGCGCGGGGTGCCGTTTATTGATCTGATCCAGGAAGGCAATATTGGCTTAATGAGGGCTGCCAAAAAATTCGATTATAAGCGCGGATATAAATTCAGCACCTACGCTACTTGGTGGATTCGCCAGGCTGTTACACGCGCAATTGCCGATCAGGGCCGCACTATACGCATTCCTGTTCACATGGGTGACCAGATTTCACGCCTGTTCCGGACACAGCACAAACTAAAACAGGATCTCGAGCGCGATCCCACTGTCGACGAACTCGCCAGGGATCTGCAGATATCGCCCGACAAAGTCCGTTATATGTTCCAGGTGGCGCGACGACCCCTCTCCCTCGAGATGCCTACCACCATTGAAGGTGACGCTGTCTTAGGTGACTTCATCGAGGACGGCGAGACTCCTTCCCCGGATGAGACCACCACGCACCAGATTTTGAGAGAGCAACTCGAAGAAGTTATGGAGGAACTGCCTGCGAGAGAAGCCAGGATCCTGCGCCTGAGGTATGGAATACCGGACGGCAAAAGCCACACACTGCAAGAAGTTGGCAACAAGGTTGGGGTTTCTCGGGAACGCGTCCGCCAGATCGAGGCACAGGCTTTGCGCAGATTGCGCCGCCCAGGTGTACGCAGAAAATTGCAAGATTTCTTAGGTCCCGTCCAACCAACATCGGGAACCTAGCTTACTGACAATATTCGATTTTGCACCAACATCATCATGGGGCAGGTATCTATCAGGATAGAAAGCCTGCCCCATCATCGGTTTTCACATTTCGATAAAATACTTGTGACATACAACCAAAACCGAACGGGGGATTGAATCGACTTTAGCAAAATACTTGCTATTCCAGATTTCACTTTCAAATGAGAAGGTGAACCCCCCAGCACTGCCTACATGTGAATATTGCATAGAAAGACATGGTACTCGGCATGAACAGCGATTCATTCCCAAATGACAGCCTTGCAAGCCAGCCCTTGGATTTCGATTGAGGCGCGATACTCGGTTGGGGATCTGGTCGAAGGAGCTATAACTTCTATTCAGCCGTTTGGCATCTTTATCGAACTCGCGGCAGGTGTTGAGGGATTGCTCCACCAGAGTGAATTCTCTAGCAACTGTCTTATCTCCCATGGAGAATATCCTCAACCTGGTGAAAAGTTGCTGGTTCGAATTACCAGCATCCAACCTACGCAACAACGTATCGGGCTAAGCCTGCAACAAGTCTTCATGGAAGAGCAACTGACTTGTTTAAGGCACAAAGATAACGTTGGGAATAGAGAGAATTCAAAGGAAGAGCGATTATAATCTTCCAAGAAACTCCTCCAGGAAATCTCCCGCACCTTTTCTGGGAATCACCAGGATAGTTTCCTGCTTGGGGATATGCGGATTGCAGAACAATTCGCATACCCGCAAAATAATATCCTAAAGAGAAATCCATTGAGGTGGAATAATGTCGAAAGATGATTTTCAAACAACCGCGCTGATCGTCATCTTACACAATCCCGACCTGCTTCCCAAGCTACTCAAAGGCTGGGATCGGGCTGGGGTTCCAGGGACGACCATCCTCCCCAGCATGGGGGGATACCAAGCGCAAAAGTATGCTCGCCGCGGAGGGTTGGGAGTGCTAATCAATATGTTCACTCAAGAAGAACCGGGGCAGCGCACTGTAATGAGTCTGATCGATGAAGTTGAAATTCTCGAACGAGCGATCTCTGAAGCTGACCGGGTTGTCAAAGGCTTCGACAGCCCACGCAGTGGTATATTATTCACGCTTCCCATCGGAAATGTACTTGGATTACAAAAATGGCGTGCTTCACAACCGGTTGAGGAACCCGAACCCCCAGTTTCGAAAGAATCATCCAATCTCTTGAAATGGTTCCAGGAGGATATCAAAGAAACCTACGGCAAAGATGCGCTCATCGACTGGTCCAATCAAAGGGACACCCAGGTTTCAAAAATCATCCAACAGCTTTCTCTGGAACCTATCGTTATTTCGGTAGATACTCCCATAAGCGCAGTGCTCAAGAAATTGCTCGAAAACTCTAACATCACCACTGCTTGTGTAGTCAACACTGAAGATCGGCTCATGGGAATCCTGAATATCTCTATTATTGCTGAGGTGATGATGGCACCCGTGGTTCCCGAAGCCTTTATCAATGATCCCGATGAATACAATAAAGCCTTGAAATTCGCCAAACCAGATCAAGAGCTTGTTGCAGCAGATATCATGAGCGATCCCGTCTATGCCATGCTGGATGCCAGTCTAGAAGAGACATTCCAACGCATGAAAGCGAATGAACTGGCAGGATTGCCAGTAGTCGATGACCATTATCATGTTAAAGGTTATATTACGATGCTGGAATTGCTGGCGGTATGTTTTTCGAATGGGGATTAATACTTTTCCAATAAACTATCCCGGCAAAGACGCGGTAGAATCCGTTGCTGGAGAAGCATCGTCATTCCCATAAATTATGATCTTGAGCCAATTTTAGCTCTCTAAGGAATTCTCATGAGAACAGTCGAATGGAACTACTCCACAAATAAATTCCAAATGATCGATCAACGGCTACTACCGGGCGAGTTCAAAGTAGCCGTTTTTGATGATTATCGAGATGTCGCTCAGGCTATTACAGATATGGTTGTGCGTGGCGCCCCTGCGATCGGGGGTGCGGCTGCGTTCGGTTTGGTGCTGGCTGCCCACCAATCTACAGCCAAAAATGCCGCGAAATTGCGCACCGACCTGATTGCAGCTTCTGATTATCTAAAAAAGGCTCGACCGACTGCCGTAAACCTGGCTTGGGCGCTGGATCGCATTGTAGCTGTTACAGCCGATATCCAGGGGAGCGCAGACGATCTCAGGGAAGCCGTTCTGGCCGAGGCGCAGAAGATCGCTGATGAAGATGTGGAAATCAATAAACGTATGGCAGCTTATGGCGCAGAGTTGATCGACGAAGGCGACACAGTTATCCATCATTGCAACACAGGCGCGTTGGCCACAGTCGATTGGGGCACAGCCCTGGGCGTTATTCGCACAGCCCACGAACAGGGTAAAAATATCCATGTACTGGTGGATGAAACCCGACCACGGCTGCAAGGCGCGCGCCTAACAGCCTGGGAATTGACCCAATACGGTGTTCCCTTCGATCTCATCAGTGATAACGCCGCGGGGTTCTTCCTGAGCAGTGGCCAGGTGCAAAAGGTTTTCGTAGGCTCGGATCGCACAGCGGCCAATGGCGATGTGGCCAACAAGATCGGCACCTATATGCTAGCGCTGGCTGCCCATGATAACGCCGTGCCCTTCTACCCTGTAGTACCCACATCAACGATCGATTTATCATTGGCGTCTGGGGATATGATCCCCATCGAGGAACGGGATCAAGCCGAAGTCTTGGGACTGACCCTCCTGGGACGCCAGGTGCCCCCTGAAGGCGCTACGGCGCGTAACCCCGCCTTCGATGTCACCCCAAATCGCCTCGTCACAGGGATAGTCACTGAGAATGGCGTGGTGTATCCACCATTTGACAAAAATTTACCAACATTTGTGCGTGCGTTTGAACGGTAGAACGTTCAAATATTCAAGGTGCCAACATACAAACGGAAAATCCTATGGACATCATTCTCACTGGCTCTGTCGCTTTTGACTACCTGATGACCTTCCCCGGTCTTTTCAAGGATCATTTCCTGCCGGATAAGCTCGATTCGATCAGTCTATCGTTCCTGGTGGATTCGATGGTCCGCCGAAGGGGGGGCATCTCGCCTAATATCGCTTACACGCTGGCACTCCTGGGTGGAAAACCCCGCGTGATGGCCACGGTGGGTGAAGATTTCAGTGAATACCGCGTCGCGCTGGAGAGCGTAGGCGTGGATACCAGCCTGATGAAAGTCATCCCTGGAGAGTTCACCGCCTCGTTTTTCGCCAATACCGATCAATCCAACGCCCAGATCGCCAGCTTCTATCCTGGTGCTATGGATCACGCCGGAGAGCTCTCCTTCTATGACCTCGATGAGAAGCCCGGTCTGGTCGTGATCTCGCCCAACGCGCCTGACGCCATGGTCAAGTACCCGCAGGATTGCCAGGAATTAGGCATCCCTTACCTGTACGATCCCAGCCAACAAATCCCACGCATGACGGGGGAAGATCTGCGCGCCGGTGTGGAAGGGGCATTCGCACTGATGGTCAACGATTACGAAATCGAGTTGATCAAAAAACACACTGGGATGAGCGAATCTGAAATTTATGAGGATCGGCATTTTACAGTGATTACACGCGGCAAGGAGGGTGCCTCGATCTACACCGGAGGTAACGAGTTCCGCACCCCCGTAGTTTCCCCCCAGAAAATCGCCGATCCCACAGCAGTAGGAGACGCCATCCGCGGCGGCATTCTGACCGGCTATTCGCAAGGCCTCGATTGGGAGATTTGCGGTAAAATTGGGGCTTTGGCTGCCACATATTGTCTGGAGACCGCCGGGCCACAAGAACAGCGTTATACCCCGGAAGAATTTGTATCCCGCTTCCGAGAGCATTTTGATGATGGTGGTGTTCTGGATATACTGGTGAGATAACAACTCAGGGACTTACCGCAGAATGAGTGTGCGCAGGGGCTGCGCACACTCATTCTGCGGACATCTCAGGTTGGTAAATTGAAGTAATAATATTTTGAGAATTTTTGGAGAAAGAAATGGAATACGATATCAAAGATACGAAATTAGCTGAAGGCGGTCGTCGTCGCATTCAATGGGCAGACCGAGAGATGCCTGTTCTGCGATCCATCAAAGAGCGCTTCGAAAAAGAACGCCCCTTTGAGGGAATTCGCATGTCGGCTTGCCTGCATGTGACAACTGAAACTGCCAACCTGATGAAATCCCTCCAGGCTGGCGGTGCGGAGATCGTCCTGGTTGCCTCGAACCCCCTTTCGACACAAGATGACGTGGCTGCCTCTCTGGTGATGCACGATGAGATCCCTGTGCACGCTATCAAGGGCGAAGACAACGTCACCTACTACAAGCACATCAATGCTGCAGTGGACCACAAACCCCATATCACCATGGACGATGGTGCCGATGTGGTCAGTACGCTGCACAAAGATCGGCGCGAGATGCTCGAACACGTTATCGGCGGCACTGAAGAGACCACCACCGGCGTCATCCGTTTGAAGGCTATGGCCCTGGACGGCGCCTTAGAATTCCCCGTTGTGGCAGTCAACGACGCATTGACTAAACACCTCTTCGATAACAGATACGGCACGGGCCAATCTACTATCGATGGCATTATTCGAGCCACCAACATCTTGATTGCCGGCAAGACTTTCGTGGTCGGCGGCTATGGCTGGTGCGCTCGCGGTCTGGCAATGCGCGCCAAAGGTTTGGGCGCTGATGTGATTGTCACCGAAGTGGACCCCCTCAAAGCTCTGGAAGCAGTTATGGATGGGTTCCGTGTGATGCCTATGATCGATGCTGCCCCCATCGGCGATATCTTCTGCACCCTGACTGGCGACATCAACGTCATCGACAAGCACCACTTCGAAGCCATGAATGATGGCGCCATTGTCTCCAACTCTGGGCACTTCAACGTCGAGATCAATATCCCTGCCCTGGAAGAGATGGCTGCAGAGAAACGCCTGGTGCGCCCCTTCGTCGAGCAATATGACTTGCCCGATGGCCGCCAGATCCACCTGTTGGGTGAAGGCCGTTTAATCAACCTGGCTGCCGCCGAGGGTCACCCCGCCAGTGTAATGGATATGTCCTTCGCCAATCAGGCTCTCAGTGCTGAGTATATGATCAAAAACGTCGATAAACTTGAGAAGACAGTTTATTCCGTGCCCGCGGATATCGATGCTGAGATCGCACGCCTGAAGCTGGCGTCCATGGATGTGGATATCGATGTACTCACTGAAGAGCAGATCGCCTATCTCAGCTCTTGGCAAGAGGGAACATAAACCCCATACATCTCAGTGGTACAATGAATAAAGTCCGTCAAATTGGCGGACTTTTGTTTTTCCTAAGGAGGAATGGAATGGCCGCAACCCGCATCATGCAATCCAAACATTTTGACCTGCACCAGGTGGCCGAAGGCATTTATGCCGCGATTCATAAAGAAGGGGGAGCTGCATACAGCAATGCTGGCATCATTGATCTGGGGGACTCCACATTAGTAATCGATGCGTTCGATACGGCTCTCGCTGCTCGAGATTTACGAAGAATTTCCGAAGAGCTATTTTCCAGGCCCGTTGATACCCTTGCCCTCACCCATTCTCATAACGATCACTGGATTGGCGCATCGGTTTATGATGAGAACACCACCGTAGTTGCCAGCGAGATCATTGAGGAAGACACACGAAAATGGGGAGAGGCGCTTTTAGAAGATACCAAAAATCCTGCAGAATGGGACGAGTATGTCAAAGGGTTGGAAGAGCAGCTTCAAATTGCAGAAGACGAACGCGTGCGAAAAAGTGTAGAAAGTTCGATCACTCGAGTTCGGTATTTCATGGATGAAATGTCCGAGTTCAAACCCCGTTATGCAGACCAGACCTTTGACAAGAGGTTTTCGCTCAGCGGCAGCAAACGGCTGGTGGATTTGAATTCATTCGGCGCAGGGCATTCCAGTGACGATATTGTTGTCCAGATTGCAGAAGAGGGGATCGCCTTTATTGGAGACATCGGTTTTTTCAACCTGCAACCCTACATGGGGGTCTGCAACCTGGATCATTGGCGCGAGCAATTGAATGAACTTTCGGAATCTAGTTTCCGTTCCTTTGTCCCTGGTCATGGGATACTGGGAGGGAAAGAAGAAATCCGCACTCAATTGAGATTTTTTGACGTGATGGAAGAATTGATTGATCAGGTAGTCCAAAAGAGTGGTTCAATCGAAGAAGCGATGCAAATACGCTTACCCGAACCTTTTGCAGGTTGGCTAATGGGGAGCATGGGAAGATTCGAAGTCAATGTACGGTACCTGTATAAAAAGCTGGGCGGAGAATTATCTGGAGAGGTTTGGGAAACATAGGTTTGGTTTCTCTAGGAATTACCGAGGCGATGTCCCACGGCGTATCCCAGAGACCCTAAGCTTGAAGTGCATGATAGAATCTAACCACATTAGACTTGTTCTACCAATCCAGGTCGATGACCTGGAATTTTATTTTTGAGGAGCATTTTGTGAATCAAGTGAAGAGACATTTTGGATGGTTATTGATCGTCGTTTTCTTAGCCATCACATTTTCAGCCTGCCTTCCCGTAGTGGCAGAAACGAGTGAAACAGCAGCAGAACTAGACGCGTTTATTGAATCTGAAGAGGCCAGCGAAGAAACTTCTGGGGATAGTAATTCCCAAGAGGCTGAGGTTGAACCTACTCCGGTAGAGCCCATATCCCTCGAAGGGGCAACAATAACAGAGAGTGGCCTACAGTATTTAGAAGTTATCGCAGGTCAAGGCGATGTCCCCAAAGATGGCGATATAGTGCTAATGAACGTGATCGGATCATTGCCAGATGGCACGGAGATCGTGAACACCTATCAGCAAGGTCAACCTGCTATGGCGATCATGGGCAGGGAGCAATTACTGCCTGGATGGGAGGAGGGCATCAAGCTGATGAAGGCTGGCGGTTCGGCCAAGCTGGTGCTGCCCCCGGAACTGGCATTTGGTGAAGAAGGCTATGGGATGATCCCTCCGAATTCGCAAATTGTCATGGATATCGAAGTCGTCTCGATCGAGGCTCCCCCATCACCCTCGAAGATTGCTAATGAAGATCTCACAGCAACGGATAGTGGACTTCAATTCGCTGATCTGGCACAGGGAGAAGGGTTCGAGACCGAAAAAGGTCATACAGTCATCACTCACTATACAATTTGGGCACGTGATGAGAGTGAAGACACATTCATTTTTTCATCCTCATTTAGCCAACCCATAACGTTTGTGCTTGGCAGTGGGAATCTGGTTTTCCCTGGTTGGGATGAAGGCGCTACGGGCATGAAACTGGGGGGAAAGCGCTTGTTGATAATCCCCCCAGAATTAGGACTTGGCGAAAGCGCCGAAGGGGATATCCCACCCAACTCCACGTTGATAATGGAAATCGAACTCCTGGAAGTTTTCATACCACCCAAGATGACTGAAGTCAATGAAAGTGACTACTCCATTACAGAAAGCGGCTTGAAATTCTACGACTTTCAAGTGGGGGATGGCAAGAGCCCCGAGCCTGGTCAAACGGTTTTCGTACACTACAGCGGCTGGTTGGAAGATGGCACCATGTTCGATAGTTCGGTTGAACGCGGCCAACCTTTCTCCTTTGTTTTGGGAGAGGGAAATGTCATCGCTGGTTGGGACGAGGGTCTAGCCACCATGCAAGTTGGTGGAAAACGCCAACTGGTCATTCCGCCTGAATTGGGATATGGAGAGGCTGGCGCGGGCGCAATTATTCCTCCGGGAGCAACACTCATTTTTGAAATCGAACTCCTAGAAATTCAAGAATAGCCTTTGTCGTAGTAAATCTAAGAAATTAGTATGACACCCGCCGTTATGGCGGGTGTTTGCTTGATAGATTTGACCTTACCTATTACTATACTAGCTATGAACCTAACCTTTGACTATTTAGCGAACCAACCTGCCCTACTTCCTGAGCTAGCATCCTGGTTCTACGAGGAATGGGGACGCAGAAATCCTGAGAACTCGATCGAAAAAGTCGAGCAGCGTCTGCAAGAACGCATGAACAGGGATACGCTGCCCATCGCCTTGGTTGGCTTCCTGGATGGTAAGCTTGTGGCCAGCGCCAGTGTCAAAATCCAAGAGATGGAAACCCATCCCCATTATGAACACTGGCTGGGCGCAGTTTATGTCGATACACAATATCGCAATCGAAAACTAGGCTCGCAAATTGTCCAATATACTGTTGCAGTAGCAAAACAATTGGGAGTCAAGGAACTTTACCTTTACACCCGCAGCCATGAAGATTTTTACACCCGTCTGGGTTGGCTGCCCATTGAACGACCCCAATATCATGGCCGCTTGGCTGTGGTCATGAAACAAACACTATAACGGTATTCCAATTTGGGGATGACATGTGCTACACATGACCATTTCCCAAATCAAACCATTTCATAATCCACTGGAGGTATTATGGGAATGCATGGCGGTGGCTGGTGGGCTTACATCAGCCACGATGAAGATAAAGATCAACCCCAAATCACCCGTGAACTGCTTTGGCGGGTCTGGGATTTTGCGACCCCATATCGCTTACGTGTGGCAGGGTTATTAATAACTATTCTGTTGATCTCGAGTATCAGCTTAATTTCACCTTTGCTCTACCGTGACCTGATCGACAATGCCATTCCTAATGGCGATTTCAAGCGTCTAAATTGGCTGGCTCTGGGGATGATCGCAATCCCCATATTCAACGGCATGATCGGTGTCTGGCAGCGACAACTCAACGCGACCATCGGTGAGGGCGTGATCTATGATCTACGCAGGGCGTTATATGCTCATATGCAGCGCATGTCACTGCGTTTCTTCACCCAAACCCGTACTGGTGAGTTAATGTCGCGTCTCAATAATGACGTTGTCGGTGCTCAGCGCGCCATCAGCAACACCCTGGTGACCATCATCTCCAACTTTGTTTCTGTGATCGTCACGCTGGGAATCATGCTGGCCTTAGAGTGGCGCTTGACACTCTTAGGGTTGGTCATCCTGCCGCTCTTTATCTTCCCCGCCCGCCGCATTGGGCGTGTGCTGCGTGATCTCAGTCGCAAATCCATGGAGCATAACGCTGAGATGAATGCCACCATGAATGAGACTCTAAACGTCAGTGGAGCTTTGTTGGTGAAACTCTTTGGCCGGGAAAAACCTGAATACAACCGTTTCAGCAAAGACAGTGCAGAAGTGCGCGATATCGGCGTCCGATCGGCGGTCGTCGGGCATTGGTTCTTTATGCTCCTGGGTGTGGTCAGCGCGGTGGGGTCAGCGGTGGTCTTTTGGGTCGGCGGGCACTTCGTGCTGCGCGGCGAGTTTACTATCGGCACCATCGTCGCTTTCGGTACCTACCTGACTCAAATGTACGGGCCTCTGATGAACCTGACCAACGCCCAGGTACAGTTCGCCCAGAATATGGTCAGCTTCGAGCGCGTCTTCGAAGTGCTCGATATCCCTGTGGAGATCGTCGAAGTCCCCAGCCCGAGAGTGTTACCCCAAGTTTCAGGCCAGATCCAATTTAAGGACGTCTCCTTTGCCTACTCAGGTTTGGGGGTAGAAGAAATAGGATTGGACGAGATTGCCCGCTTTAGCTGGAGGGGCGGGTTCGAGGCTCATCTCAAGCGTGGGAAGGAGAGAACCAACGGGGGTTCAGGTGACAGCCCTGAAGGAAGCAAATCCCATCCCCAATGGGCGCTGAAAGACCTCGATTTCACCATTGAATCCGGTCAACTGGTCGCATTGGTAGGTCCCAGCGGAGCAGGCAAATCCACCATCACTTACATGATCCCACGGCTATACGATCCTACCCATGGGCGCGTGCTGATCGATGGACAGGATATCCGTTCAGTGACTTTGAACTCTCTTGCAAATAATATCGGCATGGTCACCCAGGAGACGTACCTGTTCTACGATACCATCCGGGCCAACCTGCTCTATGCTCGGCCGGACGCCAGTGATGCAGATATGATCGCTGCGGCAAAAGCTGCCAACATCCACGACTTCATTGCTGGACTGCCCGATGGCTACGATACCGTAGTCGGCGAGCGCGGTTACCGCCTCAGCGGCGGAGAGCGCCAACGTATGGCCATCGCCCGCGTGGTGCTGCGCGACCCTCGCATCCTGGTACTCGATGAAGCCACATCAAGCCTAGACTCGCTTTCGGAGGAGTTGATCCAACAGGCTTTGCAAGAAGTGATGAAAGGCCGCAGCAGCCTGGTCATCGCCCACCGGCTCTCCACCATCCTGGCTGCCGACAACATTTTAGTGATGGAAAAAGGGCGATTGGTTGAACAAGGCACCCATGAGGAACTGCTCGCGCAAGATGGGTTGTATACGACACTGTACGAAACGCAATTCAAGATTTCCCCCGAACTAAATTGAAAAAAGGGGTATATGGGATGCTATGCATCCCATATACCCCTTTTTTCAGCACCCCCGTTATTTTGCTTTTAATGCAAACACGATTCCCAATAACGCAATTACTACCCCCACTACAGTGCCGAGTATCTGTTTGGGGCCATACATGACGTACGGGCCACCCAGCCCGACATAGTCAGCAATTATCGACACAATTGCAACCAACAGCCCAATCTGAAATACTCCCACGCCAAGCAACCATTTCCGTCTCATCATCTTGTACCTTTTCGATTTCAAAACCTGTTTCCATTATAGACTCTACTGCAGTAACTCAGGCAAAACAGAAGCGTTGAGCAACAAAA
>CAYWIC010000088.1:0-20864 GCA_964458115.1 uncultured Anaerolineales bacterium
GGTGTTTTGTGCAATTAAAAACTTTTTTTGTTTTTACGCTTTTCCGCTTTAAATGGGGGGGTTGGGGGGGGGGGGGCCTCCCCCCCCACCCCCTATTCCCAGCACAATCTGCTTCAAGTGCGTAACTCCTTAGAGTGATATTATGACAACGAGAACAATTAAATCGCCGCGCGGCACTCAACTAACCTGCAAAAATTGGCTGATCGAGGCTCCTTACCGTATGATTCAAAATAACCTGGACCCTGAGGTGGCCAGCACTCCCAATGAGTTGATCGTCTATGGGGGTCGCGGACGAGCTGCCCGCAATTGGGAATGCTTCGATGCCATTTTAGAATCGTTACGCAACCTGGAACCGGATGAGACCTTGCTCGTTCAAAGTGGAAAACCAGTGGGCATCTTCCACTCACACGAAGACGCGCCCCGGGTGATCATCGCCAATACCAATATCGTGCCCGCCTGGGCCACTCAGGAGAATTTCGACCGTTGGGAGGCTCAAGGCTTGCTCATGTACGGCCAGATGACGGCTGGAAGCTGGATCTACATCGGGACTCAGGGCATCCTGCAAGGCACGTATGAAACCTTGGCCGCGGCCGCCCAAAAGCATTATGGCCCCAATGCAAGTCTCAAGGGGAAGGTCGTACTCACCGCTGGCTTAGGAGAAATGGGCGGCGCGCAACCGCTGGCGGTCACCATGAACGAAGGTGTAGCCCTGGTGGTCGAAATCGATCCTTGGCGCGCAAATCGCCGTCTCGAACACCGCTATCTCGATTCGGTAGCCAACTCGCTCGATGAAGCGCTACGCATGGTTGATGCCGCGGTAAAAGAAGAGCGTCCGCTCAGCGTCGGTTTGATTGGTAATGCAGCTGAAATTTTTCCTGAATTGGTTAGGCGTGGCTTCGTGCCAGATATGGTCACCGATCAGACTTGCGCCCACGACCCACTCATGTACATTCCCAATGGGATGACGTTGGAAGCAGCCGATAAACTGCGGATCTCTGACCCCCATGAATACCAACAACTTGCAATGCATGCTATGGCAAAACATTGTCAGGCCATGGTAGAAATGCAGCAGAAAGGCGCCATTGTATTCGATTATGGCAATAACTTGCGCCAAATGGCATACAATGCTGGATACAATGAAGTCAAGACCGTGAATGGTGAATGGGTGTATCCGGGTTTCGTTCCGGCATATATCCGTCCGCTATTTTGTGAGGGCCAAGGTCCGTTTAGGTGGGTAGCGCTCTCCGGTGATCCACAGGATATTTATGAAACCGACCGGATCATCATGGAACTCTTCCCCGAAAAGGAGTATCTCATCCGCTGGCTCAAGATGGCACAAAAAGATGTCGCTTTTCAAGGGCTCCCCAGCCGAATTTGCTGGTTGGGGTATGGAGAACGAGACAAAGCTGGCTTGGCGCTCAACGAAGCGGTTGCCAGTGGACGCGTCAGCGCGCCGATTGTGATTGGTCGCGATCATCTAGATTGCGGCTCTGTTGCCAGCCCAAACCGGGAGACTGAGGCAATGCTGGATGGCTCGGATGCCATCGCCGATTGGCCCCTGCTCAATTTCGCCATGAATAGCATTGGAGGTGCAACTTGGGTTAGCTACCACCATGGTGGCGGCGTGGGCATCGGGTACAGTCTGCACGCCGGTCAGGTCATCGTGGCAGATGGAACCAAAGCGGCAGCCAGGCGATTAAAAAGGGTGCTGACCTATGATCCGGGCATGGGCGTGATCCGCCATGTAGATGCAGGATACCCAGAGGCGATAAAATTTGCCCGAGAGCATGAAATTAAAATCCCGATGCCAATCAAATCTTGACCAGGAATAGAAACGTAAAAAAACTACCAACCACAAGGATATTCGTATGAATCTTCAAAGCAATTATTCAACCTATGAAACACCGCACTTTCGCAAGCTCTCCGACGACCAAGTAGAACGCCTGCATCATGCCAGCCTGGAAATATTGGACCGCACTGGCGTGCGCCTGTTCGAGCCAGAAGCCTTGGACCTTCTCAAAAAGAAGGGAGTCCAAATTGAAGATGGCAACATGGTACATATCTCGCCTGGATTGGTGGAGTGGGCGCTTTCGGTAGCCCCCAAGCGAGCCGTGCTCTGCGACAGATATGGTAACCGAGTGATGCCCATGGAACGCAATAATGTCTTCTTTGGACCGGGTTCTGATTGCCCCAATGTGATCGATGTACGAAGCGGCGAACGTCGTCCCGGCACCATACAAGATATCGTGGACGCCGTGACTGTATGCGATGCGCTCCCCAATATTGACTTCCTGATGTCCTTCTGTATTGCCTCCGACTTGCCGCAGGAGACCGCCGATCGCCACCAGATGCGCGCCATGCTTATGAACAGCACCAAGCCGATCTTGTTCGTCACAACGGAATTCGAAGGGTGTGTTGATGTGATCAAAATGGCCGAAGTGGTAGCCGGCGGGGAAGAACAGCTTCGTAGGAATCCCCTCTGCGCCTGTTATATCAACGTTGCCCATTCCATGCGTCACAATCAAGAAGCCTTGCAAAAACTGCTCTTCCTGGCTGGAAAGGGTTTACCCACCACATACACCCCAGTCGTTTTGCGCGGCGCCACCGGGCCGATCACAGCAGCCGGCGCAATCGCCCTGGCCAATGCGGGCGAATTGGCTGGATTGGTGTTGGCGCAGCTCAAGCGCGAAGGTGCGCCTGTCATCCTGACCGGCGGCGTCAATGACATGATGGATATGAGCAGCATGGTCGATGTGTATTCCGACCCTACCAACCGCGTCATGTTAGTGGAACTTGCTCATCGCTATGGCTTGCCAATTTTCGGTCTGACCGGCTGCAGTGACTCCAAAATTCCTGATGGACAGGCAGCCGCCGAAGCAGCCTTTTCGATCATTCTCGAGACACTAGCCGGCGCTCAAATGGCCCATGATGTCGGCTACCTCGAAGGTGGCATGTGCAATTCCATCGAACAGATTGTGATCGGGGATGAACTGATCGCCTACACCAAACACTTCATGCGCGGCATGGAAATCAATGACGACACCCTGGCCCTCGATCTGATCCACGAGATCGGCCCGGATGGCGATTATCTCAGCAGCGACCATACACTCAAGTATTATAAAGAGGATTGGTATCCCAAACTTTTCGATCGCCGCATTTATGATGACTGGCAGGCCGATGGTGAGAAAACTCTGCGCCAGCGCGCACAGGATAAAGCGCTCCACATCCTCGAAATGCACACGCCCGAACCGCTGTCTGCCGATATCCAGAGCAAATTAGATGAAATCGTCAGCTAGCGGCTCGGAATGACAACGAGTCGTAATCCCTATGGATTTCCTTTAATAAGGAGAAGCCAATAGATAAGTCTGAACCGATCTACCTTGACGGCAACTCGTTGACGATTGACCAGGTAATTCGAGTTGCGTATGAAAACGTCCCTTTGAAGTTGACACCCGCTTCGATTGATAACGTCGAGCGCGCGGCCTGGGCGGTGGGAGAACTGCTATCGCGGGGTGAGATCGCGTACGGCATCACCACCGGTTTTGGCGCTTTCAAAGACCGCATCATTTCGCCGGACCAGGTGGAAACCCTGCAACGCAATATCATCGTCAGCCATGCCGTCGGCGCGGGAGACATTTTCGACCTTCCGACAACCCGTGCCATCATGCTCATCCGCGCCAACACGCTGGCCCATGGCCATTCCGGTATCCGTGTGACAACGCTGCAGCTTTTGTTAGAGATGCTCAATCGTGGCGTCCATCCCCGCATCCCAGAAAAAGGCTCGTTGGGGGCCAGTGGAGATTTAGCCCCCTTAGCGCACATGGCGCTGGTCATGATTGGCGAAGGTGAAGCCGAGTACCAGGGTGAAATTCTTTCTGGACGAGATGCACTTCACCGTGCTGGACTTGCACCGGTCACACTGGCAGCCAAGGAGGGCCTGGCGCTCACCAATGGGACCTCCGTGATGTGTGCCCTGGGCGCGTTGGCAGTGGACCGCGCCGAACGCCTCAGCCGCACCGCCGACGTGGCGGGCTGTTTGAGTCTCGAAGCGCTGCACGGCACCACTCTGGCCTTTGATGAACGCATTCATGCCCTGAGGCCGCATCCAAGACAGATAGAATGTGCCGCGAATCTTCGCCAACTCTTGGAAGGCAGTCAATTTACCCGCGAACACGACCCCACCAACGTTCAGGATGCTTACACCCTGCGTTGCATCCCGCAAGTTCATGGTGCTGTGCGAGATGCCATTGCTTATGCTCGCTGGGTGATCGAGCTTGAACTCAACGCTGTAACCGACAACCCCCTGATCTTCATCGATGACTCCGACGAGATCACGGTGCTCTCTGGTGGGAATTTCCATGGTGAGCCGATTGCCATCGCCATGGATTACCTGGCTATCGCCATCACCGAGCTGGGCAACATCGCCGAAAGACGCATCATGCGCCTGACCGACGAAGCCAGCAATGCCAATATACTGCCCGCGTTCCTGACCCAAAATGGTGGCTTGAATTCGGGATTCATGATTACGCAATATACTGCCGCCGCCCTGGCAACAGAGAACAAAGTGCTTTCACACCCCGCCAGCGTGGATACGATCCCCACTTCTGCCAACGTCGAGGATCATGTCAGTATGGGTAATACGGCTGCTCTGAAAATTCGTCCAATCCTGGACAATGTCGAACATATCCTGGCCATCGAGTTGGTAGCCGCAGCCCAGGGTGTGGATTTCCGTCGGAAGACACACGGCCCAAAGGCCAATCTTGGAAAAGGCACCCAGCCAGTTTATGAGTTGGTGCGGGCCCATGCCCCCTTCATCGAAGTGGATACTGTTATGTATCCTTTCATCAACGCGATCAAAGCGCTGATCGTTTCTGGCAAGCTGGATTTAGCTGTTGACGGAAGTATGCAACATTAATAGTTTGCCCGGGATAGAGGCTGCGTGGTCACCCACCCCCTATCCCAGGCAACAACTCCGCCGAACTATGTAAATCCTGATATTGAGGAAACGCCGTGAGACTATCCATATTTAGGGGTGAGTGGGGTGCGTTGCACCCCACTCACCCCTAAATATGGGGGATCACCCCGGCAAATCCTAGAGAGGCGAGAGTCTCAATAAAAATTTTGAAAAGGAATGAACATGGATAATCCAAAGAAATCGTACCTCTTTATTATCAACAATGGGCCTTATGGCTCTGAAAACCCCTACAACGCCTTGCGATTGGCATTGAACCTTGTCAAACGCCCTGAAGCCAGTGTTCGGGTGTTTATGACCGGTGATGGCGTGGGGTGTGCGCTTGGTAATCAGACTACCCCAGATGGTTACTATAATGTCGAGCGCATGGTGGCATCTCTAGCCCGGCGCGGCGAAGTGGCTACCTGAGGCACTTGCATGACGGCCCGCGGGATCGGGCCAGAGATGCTAGTCAAAGGCGTGAAAAAGGGCTCCATGGACATGATGGGTGATTGGACTGTATCCGCAGATCAGGTAATGGTTTTCTAATCAGACATGGTCATCGGCAATACTTCTACCAGTGAGCTTATCACACAGCAAAATACCCAAGAATGCACAATCCTTGATGTACGTCCATCTGCAGCCTTTAACGGTTGGGCGCTTCAGGGGGAGTCACGCGGGGGCCATATTCGGGGCGCGATCAGCTTCCCATCTTCTTGGGTAGATCACCTCTCAAAGGCAGATTTGCAAGCGCGGTTATCATCAAAAGGCATTGAGACAGAGAAGAAGACGATCGTCTATGGCTATAAGGATAGTGCCTACTCTAGGATGGCAAAATTGCTTTTGGAGTTTGGTTTTCGTAATATCTCTGTATATACACTCGGAATTCGAGCGTGGTCGGCTGATCCAACCTTGCCAATGGATCGTTTGTTTCGCCATGAAAAATTAGTATATCCCGATTGGGTTGATGCTCTGATGAGTCGTGATGACTGCAGAAACCCTGGGAGGGAATATCGGCTCTTCGAAGTGAATTGTGGAGGGTTGCAAGAATATAAGATTGGGCACATCCCAGGGGCTTTCCACTTAAATTTAGAATCTCTTGAAAGCCCACCCATCTGGAATTTGCGCTCGGACGATGAAATCTTAACATATCTATTAGCCAGTGGGATTACGGCTAGCACTCTGGTTGTGTTATACGGTCGGGACACAACAGCTGCTGCGCGTGCTGCCAGTATTCTCATGTACGCCGGTGTCGAAGATGTCCGCATAATCGATGGCGGCTTTGACGCCTGGATACAAGCAGGGCTCGGTGTCGAAGTAGGTGTGCGGAAACCAATTCCCAAGATCGATTTTGGTAGGCACTTTCCTGCTCATCCTGAATTTATTCAGGGAATGGATGAAGTCAAATCTACCCTAGCAGGGGATCAAGGATCGCTTGTCAGTGTGCGCAGTTGGGAAGAGTATATTGGCAACACCAGTGGCTATGACTTCATCGAACCCAAAGGACGCATTGCAGGCGCCTTATGGGGATTCTCAAAGACTCACCCAATCAAGATGTCAGGCTATCGGAATATAGATAACACGATGCTTTCCTATCATGAGATCGAAACGATTTGGGAGGAAGCAAACATTGCCCCAAATAAAGAAATGATCTATTATTGCGGAACAGGATGGCGGGCTAGCGAAGCTTTCTTCTTCGCTTACTTGATGGGTAGGAGAAATATCGCCATCTATGATGGGGGTTGGAATGAATGGTGCCAGGATGAAGCCAATCCATTTGAATTGGGGATTCCTGTCTAATTTTCAACATGTCGATATCCTCCGAATGGGCAAAAAAGATCAATGCAGTTAGCGAAAGAATTACCGGAACGAGGATGTGGGGCGGAGCCCCTACCCTCCTATTCCACTTCATCGAGCCTCGTGGAATTCCGTGGTGAACTCCAGATTTCTGGGTATTACCTCCACGGCGATTTCTAGAGAGCCACTTCATCATCAAGTAGATTCATACGAAAGGTGGTTACAATGAATAATTCTAAACACTATGACACAATTATCGTCGGAGGCGGGTCTGCAGGTTGTGTTTTAGCCAACCGCTTGTCTCTTGATCGCGAGCGCTCAGTATTAGTCCTCGAAGCCGGCCGGCGGGATTCCTGGTGGGATATCTTCATACACATGCCAGCGGCGCTGACGTATCCAATTGGAAGCAAGTTCTACGACTGGTGCTACGAATCTGAACCAGAGCCTTTCATGAATAACCGGCGCATTTACCAGGGACGCGGCAAAATACTTGGGGGATCCAGCAGCATCAACGGCATGATTTTTCAACGCGGCAACCCAATGGATTATGAGAGATGGGCCGGCGACCCGGGGATGGAGAACTGGGATTTCGCTCATTGTCTCCCATATTTCAAGCGCATGGAAAATTGTTTAGCTTGTCGTGATGACGAATTTCATGGGGCAGAAGGGCCGCTGATTCTCGAGCGAGGTCCTGCTACCAATCCATTATTTTCAGCATTCTTCGAGGCAGTCCAACAAGCGGGATACCATCTGACCGAAGATGTCAACGGCTATCGCCAGGAAGGCTTTAATGCCTTCGATCGTAATGTACACGGGGGGCGACGATTGAGTGCCTCGCGGGCGTATCTGCATCCAGTCATGGATCGTCCCAATTTACAGGTTGAATCAGGCGCTTTTGTGACCAAAATTCTGATCGAAGGTAAGCGGGCCATCGGAGTCGAGATGTCACGAAAGGGCAAATCTCAGAAGGTATACGCTGGTGAAGTCATCTTAAGTGGTGGTTCAATCAACTCGCCCCAACTTTTGCAGCTCTCTGGCATTGGCAATGCTGCTGAGTTGGAGGCATTGAGTATCCCCGTGGTACATGATCTGCCCGGCGTGGGGGAAAACTTGCAAGACCACCTGGAAGTTTATGTCCAGTTTTCCTGTAAACAGCCAGTATCGGTGTACCCGGCCCTAAAATGGTATAACAAACCCTGGGTCGGTCTACAATGGCTGCTCTTCAAGAAAGGACCAGCGTCCACGAATCACTTCGAGGGAGGCGGCTTTGTGCGCAGCAACGAAGATGTCGATTACCCAAACCTCATGTTCCATTTCTTGCCAGTTGCAATTCGCTATGATGGCACCTCCCCCAGCGGCGGACATGGTTATCAGGTCCATATTGGCCCAATGTATTCAGATGCCAGGGGATCAGTGAAAATCAAATCCGCAGACCCTACGGTTTATCCTGCCTTGCGGTTCAATTATCTCTCTACCGATCAAGATCGGCGCGAGTGGGTCGAGGCAATCCACTGCGCTCGTGACATTTTGAACCAGCCCGCGTTTGATCCCTACAACGGGGGTGAAGTTTCACCTGGCCCATCAGTTAGCACAGATGCAGAAATCTTAGACTGGGTTGCTCAGGACGGAGAGACAGCATATCACCCCTCCTGTACATGTAAGATGGGCACAGATGCGATGGCCGTTGTCGATCCCGAGACAATGCGCGTCCATGGCGTAGAGGGGCTACGTGTGGTGGATTCTTCGGTAATGCCTTATGTAACGAATGCCAATAATTATGCCCCAACGATCATGTTGGCCGAAAAAGCTGCGGATCTGATCCTAGAGAATACCCCGCTAATTGCCCAAGTTGATTATTACCGGCATAGATAATCGTGCCACAAGCTTATACGCTAACGAACTCCTACACTGAAAGGTAGGAGTTCATTTTATTAATAGATCCAGGACTCACGCAATTGGGGTAGCTAGCCCAACCGTGTTGGGCATACATTGAGCATTCTGACACCCAACGCGGTTGGGTTCCTACCCTGGAATTGCGTGAGTGCGTAAAACCTAAGAAAATCAATGGCTATACGAATGAAAAAAAATTATGTATTGAGTGCATCAAGCAATCGAGCTGCGGCAACTGGTACTTGCGTGATACGAGTTCCTGCTGCATCAGAGATGGCGTTCAAGATAGCCGCGCGTGTATGACCAATAACCGCCTCACCAGCCCCTTTGGCTCCATGCGGTCCATCCCTGCCCGGCACCTCAACCAGGATTACTTCCATATCAGGTGCATCTTTCGACCTGGGGATCGGATATTCTTTAAAATTCAAGGTTTTGCCGGGGATGTGTTCCTCCATGAGCACAGAACCAACATCCATGACGATCGCGCCCTCAACTTGCCCTTCTAAATCAAGGGGATTAATTGCCCTGCCAACGTCCTGAGCCACTACGACTTTCATCACTTTGATCTCCCCGGTGATCGCATTCAGATGTACTTGTGCAATGGCTGCACCGCAAACGAAATGGCCGAGCTGTTGAAAACGCGCATCCCGATGCGGAAATCGATCTTCCAAGTTAAACTCGCCAGTGAAAATAGTAGCATACCCATGTTTGTGCCACAGATTGGCAATCTGTTCCAAATTCACACACTTCGAGGGATTGCATATTTCATGGACAGATTTTCCTGAAAGAACTAAATGATCATTTGGCAAATTCAACAATTTAGATGCTGTGGCCAGGATCTCTCGCTTCAATTTTTTCGCAGCTTGCTGGACGGCTCCCCCTACCCAATAAGTTGTTCTGCAGGCGCCAGGAATTTTGCTATCGATGGTTAGATCAGTATCATTATTGATATAGATGATCTCATCTCGCGGCACTCCTAATTCTTCACTGGCTAACTGCGTAAGAACCGTATCCGAGCCAATTCCAGCAGTATACGCAGAATAGTAGATCACAATTTGCCCGGCCTTGTTCAACCCAGCTTGCGCAGAGGTACACAGGTCACCTGATTTCCCATATTGATACCAGTTCGTAGCGAGACCTTCACCGTAGAGCGAATGCTCAGAGGCTCGAGCTCGAAGATCAACGGTAGATTGTCGCATTTCCAACCATTTCGGGCGGATTGCGTCCAACACCTCTCTGATTGCGAATTGCTCATCAAATGATTGACCGGTTGCGGTCCCATCTCGATGGTCAATGATGTTGATATACCGCATCTCAAGAGGATCAATTTCTAATTGATTCGCTACCTCATCCAACGTGCACTCAAGAGGTAAGACACCTTGCGGCATTCCATATCCGCGATAAGGCCCCGCGTTGGCCCAATTTGTGAGAGCTACTCGAGAAACATAATCGATAGCCGGCCATTTATAGGGTCCAGTACCACACAGAGCGACAAATGCACCAATTGTCGGTGCACCCCCATACGGGCCGGCATTGCCAAAAGCCTGAGCTTGAAGAGCAGATAAGGTGCCATCTTTTTGGGCACCAATTTGACAGGAAATATTGAAAGCATGCCGTTTGAGTGTTCCTTCGAATACCTCTTGACGTGAGTAAACTAAGCGTACTGGTTTACTCAACAAGTATGCCGGTAACGCCACAGCCAGCAGGGGCCAAAAATGATGATGGCCACCAAAGCTACCCCCCATGGGTGGAACTATAACCCTCACATTTTCTGGGTCAATTCCCAACATGTGAGCGATTTGCAGTCTGCGGACATGAGGTTGGTGAGATGGACCCACCACCACCAACCGCCCATCATCATCGATGGATGCCACCGCGCAATCAGGTTCGAGGGTCACATGATCTTGCGTAGCTTGAAGGAAATTCAGATCGACTTTGACATCTGCTGAAGCAAAATTTTTGGCCGCGTCACCAATTTGGATTTCACCATGTTCATATAAATTTCCCCCAGGATGGAGGGGAAACGCTTTATTTCCCAAAGCGTGCATTGGGTCGAAGTTTGGCTCGATCGGATCATATGAAACTTGAACCGCATCAGCCCCAATCTGCGCACTTTCGGCATCTGTGCCAACTACGAGGGCAATCGGCTCACCTTTCATTCGAATTATGTCATTTGCCAAAACAGGCTCGAGCGCTGTTGTGGGGTGTAATTCAGTACTCACTTGATCGTTTTTTGATCCCCACAAGTCTGAGAAAGCCTTAGTTCCAGGAATATCATCGGCTGTGATTACGGCGCGCACACCTGGAATAGTGAAAGCAGAACTCGTATCGATATGAATGATTTTTCCAAATGAGAAATTGCTTCGCACCACACTAAGATGAAGCATGGATGGCAACGAAATATCTGCGGCAAAAATAGTTTTCCCAGTGACTTTTCCGACATTGTCGAAGCGGACGAAATTACCACCAACAGGGAAATAATCCTCGCCTCGCATAATTGCAGCTGCACCCAAGATCGCGGCAATGATCTTAGAGTATCCAGTACAACGGCAATAATTCCCTTGAATCGCCTGGATTATTTCATTGCGTGTTGGGTTGGAGTTTGCATCCAAAAGAGCTTTCGCAGACATGATCATCCCTGGTGTGCAAAATCCACACTGCACAGCGCCATGATCGATGAAAGATTGTTGAATTGGATGGATTTGCTCGCCTGAAGATAATCCTTCGATGGTCGTTATACGCTTACCGGAAATATCAGATACAGAGGTGCGACATGCTCGGCGCGCTTTACCATTGATGATTATCGTACATGTGCCACATAGACCCTCATTATCACATCCTTTTTTTGTTCCAGTAAAGCCCAAATCATCCCGGAGCGCGTCCAAGAGATTTCTTCCTGGGTGTACCTCTAAATAGGTTTGTTCTCCATTTAGTTCAAAGTGAATACTATTAGTTGACAAAGCAATTATTCCTTAGCAAAGATTCCCCATCTGCCAAGATCTCAGGGAATAGCATAATAATTTTAGAGCTTACGCAGTTCGGTGAGATAATTGCTGGGAATAGGGGGTGGGGGCGAAGCCCCCACCCCCTATTCCCAGCAAACCTCACTTCAAATGCGTAACTCCTTAATACATCAAGCAATGCGAACGAGATTTAAATAAGGACCAATTGGTGACGGCCTACCCCTTCGAGCCACAAGAATCCCGAACAATTAGCTCTCCCTTGAGCATTATTTTTTGTATGGGCTGATCAGGATTCTTGATGCGGTCTAGGAGCAATTTAGCAGCAAATTCGCCTAACTGGTATGTAGGTTGGGCTATCACTGTAAGTGGCGTTTTCAGAGCAACATTCCAGGGAGTGTCATCGAAAGCAACCAGGGCTAGATCTCCTGGAATGTGGATATTGTGTTTATAGATGGTCTCGAACGCACCAAGCGTCATCAGGTTGTTCGCAATCACTAAACCGGAAGGGGGATCCGGTAGAGAAAGCAATTCTTCCATCGCGGTGCGCCCGCCCTTCTGAGTGTAGAGACCATTTATAACCAATTCGTCTACGACTGGAATATCCTGATCAGTTAATACCTCCAAATATCCCTTCATTCGGTCCTGCGATGTGCTGATATGTAAGGGTCCGCCAATAAAACCGATTCTACGATGTCCCTGTTTTACCAAGCACTCGGTTGCTTGATGGGCAGCTGTGACATTGTCTATTACAACTGAATCTATCGACAAGTTCTTACACTCTCGATCAATCGCCACAATTGGGATATCCGTATTAGCGAGTTCTTCGTAACATTCTTCATAGTCAGAGGTCAACGCTAAAATGATTCCGCCAACGCCATCGCCTATGAGTGAATTGAGATGCATTTTTTCTATGCGGGCATCTTCTCTGGAATTTCCTAGAATTAATACATATTCAGAGCTTTGCAAGACACTTTCAATTCCTGCTAGACAACTGGTAAAAAATGGATTTTGAATATCTGAGAGGACAGCTCCAATTTTGAGTGTAGCACCTGCCCGCAACTCTCGTGCAGCTCGGTTAGGATAGTAGCCAAGTTCTTCGATAGCCCGTTCAACGCGCTCACGCCTACCTGGGCTAACCGTACCACTTCCGGTGAGAACTCTGGAAACTGTTGCTGTAGAAACGCCAGCATGCTCGGCAACTTCTTTGATTGTAATATTCGATTTATGTTTCGGCATATAAATATTGACAAAAGATATCTGATCGTTTAGCATACCCAATGTAATCGTTTACAAGATATATTTTACCAGATACTTTATGAAACCAAGGTTACTAATGGTTTACTCGCTTTGACACAAAAATGACATTTATTTAATTCGCAGTTAATCAATTTACCACGCCAAAACATAACTAGTGGAGGACATCAAAGTTGACTACGATTACTATTTGTGAGAGATCATTTGAAATCGACTGTATTGTATTCGACAAAGACGGCACACTGATCGAACTCAGTGCTTTTTGGAGGCAGCGCACCGTACGATGGGTTAAACAACTAGCTGATTTACTCATTGATCACGATGGATTCGAAAATTCTGTTTATGAAATCATCGGGTACGATCCAGACCAATCACAGGTGCTTCCAGAAAGTCCGCTGGCTGTGGCAACGATGGAAAACATCTACACCTTGGCAGCTGGGGTTCTTTGTCAACATGGAATACCCTGGCACAAAGCTAAACAAGTCGCTGAACAATACGCGAAAAACCCAATGGGGGGGTTTTTTGATCCAGACGATATCCATCCCAGAGGTAACATCGCCGGGTTATTACAAAGACTAGGAGATGCGCAGGTACAGGTGGCCGTGGTTACTAGTGATGATAGGATGATGACGAGTAAAACATTGGTTTACATGGGAATCGATCATCTGGTCAACATACTTGTCTGTGGGGATGATGACATTCCAAATAAACCGGCACCTGACGCGATCTGGCACATATCTGAGCAGCTCGACATCCCACCAGACAGGATGATCATGGTCGGCGACACTCTGAGCGATATGGAATTCGGGAAAAATGCCGGGGTCGGTGGTCTGGTCGGGATACAATATGGGCGCGGAGAGAACTCGTTCCTTGCTGCTCATGCGGAAATTATCATTGATTCTATTGACAAAATTACGATTGATCAATAACCATTTACCAAACCCCTAAAGGAATTTCTAATGACTGAATACTCAAAAGTTTTCGATGATAAACCAGGCTGGTATAAAGGTGATTTCCATGTTCATTCCAATTGTTCCGATGGAGATTATCCAATCGGAACGGTAACCCGCATTGCCGAGGCCGAAGGATTTGACTTTTACGCAATCACCGACCACAACACAATCGAAGCTTTCAAATCCTTGGAGGAAGATCGCAAGACCCTCGTGATTCCCGGCCTCGAAATCACATTTCGACGAGGGCATTTTAACGTCTTTGGGCTTCAAGGCTGGGAGGATTGGATGGAGGGGATCGTTGAAATCATCCCTTCCAAGCTGGATGATGGCGATGATAGAGAGATTGCCGCGCTCTTTGAACAGATTGCAGCAAAAGGGTTGATCTCCTCGATCAACCACCCACTGCTTATTCCTTGGGCGTGGGAGTTTGGCTCGGTAGATTTACGACATACTCACTGCCTGGAAATTTGGAATGATCTTTATTGGCCGGACAACAAGACAGCCAACCCCAAAGCAGTCGATATGTGGACACGCTGGCTCAATGCCGGTCATCGGATTACGGGCATTGGTGGCAGTGACTACCATTATCCACCCAGAACGGAGTTGGGATTACCAGGAGAAAGGTTGGGGATGCCAACTACGTATGTCTATGCCCGAGAGTTATCGATTGATGGGATTCTGGAAGGTATCAGAAATGGACGTGCGTACGTAACCAAAGGCCCCGAAGTGACTTTCCAAGCCATAATTAATGGGTCTGGGTATATGATTGGTGATGATTTGGGAGTACAAAGCGGACAAATAGAATTTTCTGCCACTATAAAGAATACACCTCCCAATATTCGGGTTCAATTGATCAAGTGTGGTGAGGTGATTGCAGAAAAACAACTCTCCGCAGAAACAACAGATGTAGAATTTTCAGACCAGATCAGCCCACGAAATTCTGTATGGTACAGCCTGATTGTGTCAGACCAGGATAAGGATGCCTTAGCGATCACTAACCCCATCTATGCCGGGCCATTCAAAAAGCCGAGACTCAATCTTTACTCCGACTTCTCCCCAGTACTCGATTGAACATATTGCCATAGGAAAATGCCGGGAAATATCCATCTTCCCGGCGGTAAAATACTTCAATTGAAAAAGCAATGATTTTGAGAGGGGTCTCCGGGGGATCACCTCGGCAATTCCTAGAAACCCTTTGAGGGCACGAATTATTGATTTGCGATTTGATCTGGAATAATACTACTGCCCTGTTTATCGGCAATGTGGCAATGTACGAGATGCCCTGGATATATTTCCCTGGTCTCAGGAACTTCATGAACACAAATGTCAATCGCTACCGGGCAGCGAGGGTGAAATACACAACCTGGTGGTGGATCAGCTGGGCTTGGCGGCTCGCCTTTCAGAATAAAGCGTTTTCTTTTTCGTTCTAACTTTGGGTTGGGAATTGGCACAGCTGAATTGAGCGATTGAGTATAAGGGTGAAGCGGTGAGTCAAATAAGGACTTACGGTCCGTCAATTCCATGATTTTGCCTAGGTACATAACTGCGATACGGTGCGAGATGTGCTTCACCATACTCAAATCATGCGCAATGAAGAGATAAGCCAGACCCAATTGCATCTGCATATCTTGCATTAGATTGACGACTTGCGCCTGAATAGACACGTCAAGAGCTGAGATGGGCTCATCGCATACGATGAAATCAGGGTCTAACGCCAGGGCACGCGCAATACCGATGCGCTGGCGTTGTCCACCCGAGAACTCATGGGGGTATCGTTTTGCGTAGGCCGGATCCATGCCTACCAACTCAAGCAGTTCAGATACTCTGTCGTTGAGCTTAGCACTTCCTTTTTGAGCCGCGTTATGGATAAGCATCGGCTCGGCAATGATTTTTCCTACGGAATGACGTGGATTGAGCGAGGCATACGGATCTTGGAAGATCATCTGCATCCTGGGACGCAATTGGCGTAATTCTTCGACCCCCATTTTGGTTAACTCCTGATCTTCAAGAAATACCTGCCCTGCAGTTGGTTTCTGCAATTGCAATATCGCGCGTGCTGCGGTCGATTTCCCACACCCACTTTCACCAACCAGGCCAAGGGTTTCACCTCGAGCGATGTCAAACGAAATACCGTCTACAGCTTTTACTACCCCGGTCTGGCGACTAATAATTAGCCCTCCCATAATTGGGAAATGTTTTTGCAAATCCTTTACTCTTACGAGCAAGCCATTTTCAGACATTACGCGGCCCCATCTTCTCTAAATCGTAGAAACAGGCAACTTGATGTTGATCACCTACGGGAATCAACGGCGGAATCTCCTGCCAGCACCTTTCAAAAGCGAAACCACAGCGCCACGCAAATGGGCAGTGGACTGGCGTCATAAGCATATCTGGCGGAACGCCCGGAATACAATCCAAACGATCAGATTCAACTGAATCAAGCCGCGGCAAGGCGCAGAGCAGCCCTGAAGTGTAAGGATGCTGAGGCTTCTCGTAAAGATCGTCAACAGTTGCGATTTCAGCTGGACGACCGCCATACATCACCAGCACTCGGTCAGCAATTCCAGCAACAACCCCCAAATCATGTGTGATCCAAACCACTGAGACATCCAACTCTCGGCGCAGTTTCTTGAACAGATCAACGATTTGGGCCTGCACGGTGACGTCCAACGCCGTAGTGGGTTCATCAGCAATCACAATTTTTGGAGTACAAGCGATAGCGATGGCGATAACGACTCGCTGGCGCATGCCACCGGAGAACTCGAAGGGGTAATTCTTCACACGTAATTCCGGATCTGGAATACCAACTTGCCCAAGAAGTTCGATCGACCGCCGAGTCGCTTCTTCTTTGGTTAGACCCTGATGTCTAGTAAGGATTTCAGATACTTGCTCGCCAATCGTGAGGATAGGATTCAGCGATGAGATTGGGTCCTGAAAAACAAATCCGATCTGGCCGCCGCGGATATTGCGCAATTCCTCGCGTGACATTTGCAATAGATCCAATTTAGTGAATTCTGTTTCAGATTTTATGGGCTCACCGCGCAGATACTTAAGCTCCAACTCGCTCATCTTGAGCAGGTCACGCTCACCGTTGGCACCATAATAAAGAGCGCGACCTCCCTCGACCTTTCCAGGTGGCACGGGGATCAAGCCCAATAGTGACATCATTGTCACACTCTTGCCGCTTCCACTCTCACCAACGATCGCCAGCGTCTCTCCCTCTTCTAACGTGAAAGAGACGCCGTTTACAGCATTGACTACACCATCAAGAGTATGGAAACGAACTATTAGATCACGAACATCCAAGATTGGCGGCATGTTCTCACCTTTCTGTACGGCGCAAACGTGGATCGAGCACATCTCGCAGCCAATCACCCAGCAGGTTCATCGACAGCGAGGTCAGCATGATTGCAAATCCTGGAAATGCAGCAATCCAGGGTGAGCTGGTCAGATACTTGCGTCCCGCGGAGAGCATATTCCCCCAACTAGGCACACTGGGCGGAACGCTGAGCCCTAAAAATCCCAGCCCAGCTTCATAAAATATCATCCCAGACATCTCGAATGTGGCAACCGTAATCAGGGGACCAATAAGGTTGGGCAGAATGTGATCGAATAGGATCCGCCAGCGACTTGCACCAACACTATTGGCAGATTCAACATATCCACTTTCTCGGATACGCAAAACCTCACCCCTTGTGACACGCGCGAAGATCGGCATATCGGTGAAACCAAATATGAGGATCACGTTTATCAGGCTCCTACCGAGAATTGATGCAATAACTACAACAAACAATAAATATGGCAGCGCCAGGATCAGGTTGATGCCCCCCATGATGATGTTGTCTACCCTCCCCCCAACAAAACCAGCAATTGCACCAACGAGCATTCCCAAACTACCCGCGATTAGTACACCGAGAAACCCGACCGCCATCGAAACGCGCGTTCCATAAATGATGCGGCTCAATAAATCGCGGCCAAGGTTATCCGTTCCAAGAGGGTATTCCCAGGTTCCTTCTTCGATCCACACAGGCGGAGTTTTGGCCATACGCAAGTTTTGTTGTTCGGGATCATGGGGCGCGATTTGGGGGGCAAATATGGCAGTCAACACGAGAGCGATGAACATGCTAAGACCGATTATGCCCGACTTATCACGCTGTAACAATTTGCGACCATAGGCAAAACGCGCACGCCAACTGCGTTCCTCGTCGACTTGCAAGCCGGTGCCGCGATCTTGATTGAAATCAGTTCCAAGATCAGTCATCGTAACGAATCCTTGGGTCTATGAGTGCATATGCCACATCGGTGAGCAAACTCATTGATACAACAACTACACTGGTAAACACAGCCAACGCCTGAATAAGAGGATAATCGCGCCATCCGATCGCCTGTTGGAGCAGTTGGCCCATCCCTGGCCAGGCGAAGATTGTTTCGATGTAAATCGAGCCACCCAAACTGTATCCAAAGGACACCCCTATAACGCTCACCAGTGGTATCAATACATTGCGGAGAACGTGCTTGATGTAAATCGTCTTGGGAAGTAAGCCCTTGCTGCGAGCAGTACGAACATAATCCTCGCCACGGATCTCCATGGTCGCCGATCGTGTAAGGCGTACAAGAGCCCCCATGCCCCCAAAACCCATCACAAAGCCTGGCAAAATGATCGATTTCAGGTTGTCACGACCAAAGGAGGGCAACCATCCTAGGTCAACGGCAAAAAAGAAAATCAATAAGAGTGCCAGCCAGAAACCTGGTGTACTCTGCCCCATTAGGCCCATGAAACGGCCAACCGAGTCGATCCAAGTCCCTGGGCGGAAGCCCCCAATCAAGCCGATCGGAACGGCCACGATTATCGCCATGAGCATTCCGACCCCTGCCAATTCTAGCGTTGCAGGTAGACGATGCACAACCATGGGCATCGCTGGTTCCTTGAAGTGCAGAGAATCGCCAAAATCACCCACAAGCGCACCGCTCATAAAATCTATCAGCTGCACAGTTAGCGGGCGATCATATCCCATCATATTACGAAATTCTTCCCTGTATTCATCGCTGGCCTCGCGTGGCACCATCAGGTTTACCGGATCACCGGCGATGCGCACCATAAAGAATACCAGCAGCAAGACTCCGAGAAGAATTAAAACTGCCTGGAGAAATCGCGAAAGCAAATACTTTTGCAAATCGACCTCCTCACTGCCATAAGCTTGAAGGATTATAAATATGGGGAATGGACAACTAATTCCACTCCCCAAGTTTACAAGAATTTATTTCGATTGACAACCGTGAGGTTGAAAATAGAAATCCCTGATCTAGGTTGATCAAGGATTTCAGTTAGATTTGACTACTCCCCTGCAACCCAGGTGTAGAACAGGTTGTAATCCTCAGCCGGGCGAGGACGATAGTCCTGAACGCGAGAGTTGATCGCTTCAAAAGCATTCGGTGAGTAGAGATAGATGAACGGCGGGTTCTCACGCATGTACTCCTGGAGTTCAACGTAGAGATCGGCACGTGCATCGGTATCCATTTCGGTCGAAATCTTGGCTAGCAGATCATCGATGACGGGGTCGGACCAGGCCGAGTAACTGGCATCCCAGCCTCCAAGAGCGCCTTCCAACCGATTGATCGACTCGCCAAGTGTTGATGACCAGCTGTCCCCAAAGAGCGGTGGCAGCGCCTTCTCTGCTTCTAAATCCCAGTACTGACCAGACTCCATGATTTCGAGGTTCGTTTCGATGCCAACTTCACGCAAGAAACCCTGAATGGCCTCACAGACCTGCTCGAAGTTGGTGTAGGCACCGGCGGGGCAGGCAAAATCCATCTCGAATCCATCCGCATATCCCGCTGCGGCCAACAGATCCAAGGCCTTCTGTTTATCGTAACCAAATGGATCGGCATTATCAAAGCCCAGGTTACCTGGCGCGACAAGACCAACTGCCGGCGAAGCAAATCCGTCGAAGAGTGCATCGATGATTGCATCGACGTCAACAGCATAATTCATTGCAAGGCGAACATTAGGATCCATCGTGGGCTGATCGAGGCCACTGGTGAGGTTGTTGAAAGCAATGTAGAAAACACGGTCCACGGGGTAGCGAACCACTTCAACATCCGATACACCGATTAAGCTTTGCGCTTCTTCAGAGCTCAAACGCTGAACGATGTCAACCTCGCCGGTCTGTACCGCAGCTACACGTGTAGCCGACTCGGGGACTGGGCGGAAAATTAGCGTTTCAACCTTTGGATAGCCCTCGTTCCAGTAATCTAGATTGGCTGTCATTGTGATGTGATCGCCCTTTTCCCATTCGACAAACATGAAGGGGCCGGTGCCAACTGGGTGAGCGACGAAGGCATCTTCACCGACCGCTGCATGGTGAGCAGCAGGCTGAATAGCAAGTGTACAAAATTGTCGCATAAAGGTCGGGTCGGCTGATTCGGTACCTAGAATAATCGTAAACTCATCGATTATCTCAACCTTCGTAATGCGCTCGAATTCGTAGCTGTACTCAAATCCCCCGTTGGCGCCACGGTCGTAGGTGAAAGCAACATCAGCAGAAGTGAAGGGGTCACCATTATGGAAGGTTACACCCTCGCGCAGGTAGAAAGTGTATTCTTTTCCATCTTCTGAAATATCCCAACTGGTGGCCAGCGCAGGATCGAGGCCACCTTCGTCATTAATCCAAACCAGGCCGTCAAACATTTGATAGCTGGCGTTGGTGGCGTTTCTCTCAGCAGTTTGTGGGGGGTCGAGCGAATTGGGGAAGGTGGAAAGGGCAACTGTGAGGGTGCCCGTTGGCACCTCAGGCGGGTCGTCTGCTCTAAGGTTTTCAAAAACCGTTGTCGGCGTAAAGGCGGAGATCGCTAACATTCCAGTGAGGACCAAAATGATAGCAATCCAAAATCGCTTGTTAGATGACATACTTTCTCTCCTTTTGGTGTTCCTAAAGTTGACAGACTGTTTGGATAGTCCGAAAAATTATTTTTCCAAAGTCACCACCTCCTTTCGAAAGATATTTGGTTCTCTAGGAGTTGCCAGGATGATCCCCCAGATGTAGGGGTGAGTGGGGT